>JAFYJT010000002.1 GCA_017537945.1 Aeriscardovia sp. | reverse complement strand
CGTCGGAAAAGAGGAAGGAAGAGGCGCCCTGGGGGAGCCTGCTTTTTACATAAGCCCTGGCTTTGGAAACGATAATGATTCCCACGGCGGCCCCCAGGGAGAAGTAGAAGAGCTTTTTCACTTCTTTTCCCCTCCGGCAGCCTTTTTATCTTTTTCCTTCTTCATGAAAGAGGAGGCCGTTTTCTTTAGGGCGTACAGGAAAGAAGCTGCCTTGATGATGGGTTTTCCAAGAAGGGAGGTGTAAAGGTTGCCGAGGGCCGCCGCATTTTGCGCCGTGTACTTTACGGAGTCGGTTATGGAGTTTACATCGGACAAAGTCTTGTTTATTTCCCCCACGGCTTCATTTCCCTGCTTTATGACGGGCATCACTTCGTCCCCCGCGTCTTTTACGGTTTTTGCGATTGCGTCAAAGAGGCGCCCCAGGCGCACCATGGGGTAAATCAGAACGCCTGCAATCACGGCAAACGCTATAGCCGCTATCAGCCCTGCTATGGCGCCTACGCTCATAATTCCTCCTACTTCCTACAGGGTTTCAAAAGACAGGCAGCGTCCAAACTCCGCTTCCGTATCGAAAACGCACTTGAAGATTTCCCCGTTCTCCGGGTAGTGGGAACGCGGGCTTTTTCCGTGCCTTCTCAGCAGGTTAAGCATGGTCGATCCGTGCCCCACTTGTAGCACGGGGCCTGAAGGATGGAGGGTTTCAAGCCATGAAGCGACCTGCCTGTACCCCTCTTCCATCCTCTTCCAGTACTCTTGGCTTCCTTCCGCCTCAGAAAATGGATCCGCCTCTTTGATAAGATCCATGGCCCCGTCCTCCCCGTACTTTTCCAGGGCTTCCTTCAAAGTTCGGATCCCCTTTTTCGCCCCCGCCATTATCCACGCTTCCGAGGCGTTTAATCCTTCAAAAAATCCGAAAAATTCCTCGCGCAGGGCTTTGAAGCTTTTTATGGGGACATCCAGCCCCATAGAGGAAAGCTCTATTTTCAAGCTGTCCTGGGCGCGCCTGAGGTCGGATGAAAAGGCCGCGCAAAACTCGGCCCCCTTCATTTCCTCGGCTGCCTTCCTGCACTGCCCTACCCCTTCCGGGGTGAGGGGCGCTTCGCTCCATCCCTGGAGCTTTCCATAGCGGTTGAAATAGGTCTGGCCATGACGGACCATGTATAGGCGCACTTTCATGTATTCGATTATAAATAATGGCACCCCTTAGGATGCCAATACGGAAGGCTCAGAACCTATCTGGCGTAGTATTCGACCACGTACTGGATGTTGACCTGGATCGGGACGCTGGCCGCGTCAGGCACGCTGACGAGGGTGGCCTTGAGCTGGGGGAGGTTTACGTCAAGATAGCCCGGAACTTTGGGGAGGACTTCCTGGTTCACCCCTTCGGCCGCGGCCCTGAAGGGGGAAATAAGCTGGCTCTTGGGCTTTACCTGTATAACTTGCCCGGGCTTTACCCTATAGCTGGGCCTGTCGACTACCGAGCCGTCCACCAAAATGTGGCGGTGGTCCACAAATTGCCTGGCCTGCGCCATAGTCCTGGCAAAAGTAGCCCTGAGCACGAGGGAATCGAGCCTGGATTCGAGGGAGGCTATAAGGGCTTCTCCGGTTTGGCCCTTGGTGTGGGTGGCCTTCTTGTAAGCGTCCGAAAGCTGCTTTTCCGACAAATCGTACTGGGCGCGAAGGCGCTGCTTTTCCTTGAGACGGACGGCGTAATCCGATTCCGCCCTCTTTTTGCCCCTGCCGTGTTCGCCCGGCACATAGGGCCTTCTCTCAAAATATTTCAGGGCCTTGGGGGTCAGGGGTATTCCCAGGGCCCTTGAAAGACGCACTTGCCTGCGAGAACGTTGTATGCTCGTCATCTATCCTCTTTCCGTCGTATAAAACGAACTGCAAATTGCTTTTGAGCCGGCCAACTTGTGGGCTAAGGCTCCGGACGGTAAGTCGAGGCTATTTTACAGGCTTTTTTAGACATCAGTCCAAAAGCTCTATGGATTTGTCGGAAGCCGGGAAGGAAATGGAGCCGTACCCCCTAAAATTGATTTTCACCCTCTTGCCGGTAGGGGTGGGAAAAACTTCCTCCACCGTCCCAAGACCCATGGTTTTATGAATGACGCAGGAACCGGGAAGGAATTGGGCGCCTTTCCCATGCCCTTCCTGCGTTTCATAGGAAGTTTTTTCACGAAAGGCGGATCTGTAGGAATCGAAGCCGGCTTTTCCCTTGGAAGGCCTTTCAAATCCGAAGAGGGGGCGGGCCCCGACTTCCCTCTGGCTTAAAAGATCGGGGGATATTTCATCCAGAAAGCGGCTGCGCTTTTGCCTCTTGCGCTCCCCAAAGCGGTACCTTTCGTTTGCAAAGAGGAGGAAAAGCTCCCTTTGCGCCCGGGTGATGGCCACGTACGCCAGCCTGCGATCTTCTTCTTCGTCTTTGGGCCTTGCGTTGAGGGACGGGAAGATCCCCTCCTCCATTCCGGCTACAAAAACTATCGGGAATTCCAGCCCCTTGGCGGAATGGATGGTCATAAGGCTTACAAGATCTTTTTTCCCCCCTTCCTCCCCTCCGTCCTGCATCAAAGAAACCTGTTCCAGGAAGTCGATGAGGGAGGCCGAGGGGTTTTGGCTTTCCATTTCTTCTGCGGCAGAACAAAGCTGGAAAAGGTTGTCGGATCTGCCTTCTTCCCCCTCCGCCTTTTCTTCAAGCAGCCCCGATCGCGCCACTACCGATCGGACCAACCGGCCGAGGGGGGCTGAAGAAGCCAGGAGCCTCCAGCCGTCCAATTTTTCCCCAAGCTCCAGGCACGCTTTGGCCACCCCGGGCCTCAGCGCTTTTCCGGCTTCTTTGAGCGCCGCTTGGAGGTGGATGCCCTTTTCGGAGGCGTAGGCCTCCAGCTTTTCCTGGCTCACTTTCCCTATCCCCCTGGCGGGGGTGTTTATAATCCTCAAAAGCCCCACGTCGTCTTTGGGGTTGACCACCGCGCTTAGGTACGCTACGGCGTCCTTGACTTCCTTCCTGTCGTAGAATTTCCTCCCCCCCTTTATCTGGTAGGGCACACCCTTTGCCGCCAGCCTTTTTTCTATGGGCTCCGAAAGGTCGTTGTTGCGGTAGAGCACGGCGAAGCTGGAATATGCCTCCCCTTTTGAATGCAAGCTTTCGATGGTGGAAGAAATGAAGCGGGCTTCCTCCATTTCCGTTTCGCATTCCACCAGCTCCACTTTTTTCCCTTCCCCGTTTTTTGTCCAAAGCTTTTTGTCCACCCTTTTGGGGTTGTGCTTTATTACTGAATTGGCCACGGACAGGATATTGGGGGTGGATCTGTAGTTCTGCTCCAAAAGTATGCTCTTGGAACCCTCAAAATCCTTCGTGAAGCTTCCAATGATGGATATGTCCGAACCCCTGAAGGCATAAATGGACTGATCGGAGTCCCCCACCGCCGTTACAAAGGCCTGGGGGGAGGCAAGGAGCCTTATGAGCTTGTATTGGGCAGGATTTGTGTCCTGGTATTCGTCGACAAAGATCCTGGTGAACCTTTTTTGAAGAGCCCCCCTCACTTGGCCGTCCTTTTTCAAAAGCTCTATGGCTTTGGAGATTAAGTCGTCAAAGTCTACGGCGTTGTTCTGCGCCAAATCCCTTTCGTAATCCCTGTACACCAAGGCATTTCTTTCATCCCAGGGCATTTTCTGGAAATACCGGGCTTCGAAGTTCAAAGAGAGGTCTTTAAATGCGGCCTCCCAGCTTATTCCGTTGTTTTTATACTTTGAAATCAGCCTTTTCTGCTCTTTGCACGCTTTGGCGGGGTCGGCAGCAAAATCCATTTTGGAAATAATCCGGTTCAAAACCTTCATTTTGGCATCTTCGTCATAGATGGCGAAATTTTTCTCCAGCCCCACAGGATCGGGATGCCTGCGAAGCAGCCTGGAGCAGGCGGAATGAAAAGTGGAAATCTGCATGCCGTATGCGGCCCTGGGGCCCACAAGCGCTTCCAGCCTCTCCTTCATCTCCCTGGCGGCCTTGTTGGTAAAAGTTATGGCGATAAAGCTGCTTGGCCCCGCCTCCCCTTTTAAAAGCTCGTAGGCTATGCGGCGCGTAAGGACCCTCGTCTTTCCGCTCCCCGCCCCGGCAGAAACGAGAAGGTACTTCCCCGGGTAAGTTACGGCCTCTTTTTGTTCGGGGTTCAACCCCTCGAGGATTTCTTCAATGGTTTTAGACATAAGGCACCTTTGCATGGGTCGTGGGCGGATATATAAAGCAGGGGCAAAATGACGGGGGGAACGGAAGAAGGGCTAATTTGCAGAAGAGGGCGTGGAAGAGGCCGGGGCGGCGCCGCTTTGAAAGTCGCTCACCCCCTTTTGCAGCCTCCCCAAAGCGTCGTCAAGCTCGGAGCGCGGGCAGGCCACGTTCATCCTCAAAAACATCCTTCCATTCCCGCGGAACCTGTCTCCGGGAAGGAGGATGAGGCCGGTGTCCTTTTCGATGTAATTGGCCAGATCCCTGGAGGTCTTCCCTTTATAAGGGGCCAAAAGCGCGCTGCAGTCCAGCCACATAAGGTAAGTGGCCTGCAGGGGCACGGGCTTTATCTGCGGGAGGGAGGAAGAAAGGAACTGCTTTGCGTGGTCCACGTTCCCCCACAGGTAGTTTTTAAGGGCCGCCACCCAGGCATCCGACTTTTGGTAGGCGGCTATAGTGCCCTGGAGGGAAGTAGTGCCCGGAGAGATTATGTCTGCAATGGCAAAGCCCCTGGAGCATATCTCCCTAAGGGCCCTGTCGGGGATGATGGCGCTGGCCGAATGCAGCCCCGGGGTATTGAAGGTCTTGGAGGTGCTGGTGAGCATTATCGCCACATTCGTAAGGTCTTTCGGAAGGCTTAGGACCGGGGTGTAGCTTTGGCCCGGCTCCAGGACCAGATCGCCCCAAATTTCATCGCATACCACGGTTATCTGGTAGGTGTGGGCCATCCGAAGGATTGTAGTCACTTCGCTTTGCTTCCAGCAGGTCCCGGTGGGGTTGGAGGGATTGGCAAGGAGCATTAGGGAAGCGTGGCCGTTGGAAAAGGCGTTCTCCAGCAGATCCCAGTTTATCGAGTATTCGTTTACGGAGGAGTCGTAATCCAACGGCACTTCTATCACGTGCCTGCCGTTGTCGAAAATGACGTTGAAATAGGCGTTGCAAATCGGGGTGAGCATTACTATGTTGTCGCCTATGTTGCTCAAGCGCTGAATTATTACCGATATGGCGGGAATGACGCCGTTGCAGTACAAAATCCATTCCTTGGCCGGCTCCCAGTTGTGTTTGGACGTGCACCACCTGATGATGGACTGGTAATAATCGTCCTTTGGAATCTCGTAGCCGTAAATCCTCGTGCTGATTTTCTTTTCAAGCGCGCTTATGACTGCCGGGGAAGTCTTGAAGTCCATATCCGCGATCGTCATGGGAAGCTGCCCCTCTTGCACGTCCCACTTCACGGAATTGGTGTTCATGCGGTTTATAACCGTATCAAATTCAAATTCGTCTGACATTCGCTCGCCTCGATCCTAAAGCGTCCCAACACTTAAATAGTACAGAAGGGGCTCAAACCATGCGGTGCCTGGCTATCACAAGTTGGTTTACGGACCAGTAAAGGACGCCGTAGATTCCCCCGCATATTCCCGACATGAAGGCCACCATCCATAACGGGTAGCGGCTTTTTACGACAAAAATGGTCAAAAATCCCATGCACAGCCCTATGCCTATAAAAAGCACGCAGTTGGACCAGAAGATCCTCAGCACCCTAATTCGGTGCAGCCTCCTGCTTTCGCCTTCTATGCGCGTCACGCTCTTCTGGATTTGGGAAATGATGAACAGGCTGTAGGCCAGTTCTACCGCCGTAAAGCACGCGGTTATAAGAACGACTTTTGAGAAATGGTAGTTTTTCCTGTCCGCGCACCAAAACAGGATGGTCCAAATGACGAAAAATGCTATGGCATTGAGCAGGTAGAGGAGCCATTTGCTGAAAGTGGGCCTTGTATCCATCGCTTTGGCTTTCGCCCTCGCCGCCGTAACCGCCTTCCTCCTCTGCTTTTTTTCGTTCTTCCTCATCAGCTGCTGAGCCGTGGGCTTTTTCTTTTTGTATGCCATTCTGCACCTTTTGCTGTAGCGGGCCGGAATCGGTTGTCCATCTTGTTAGACGATTAAATTATATTGATAGCAAAAGTTCAAAACAGGACGGAGTGAGAGAATGAAAGTTTGTTTGGGGTTTGCCTTGTTCTATATGCTTCTGGGGCTTTCTTTCGGGGTTTTTGGAAGGGAATACACCAAAAGGAAGGGCATGGACGCCGCGGAAGCCAAGAAGACCAACCTTATGGACCTGCATCCCCACACGCTCATGCTTGGAATGTTCATGTTCCTTATCCTCAGCGCCTTTGGCTACTTCTCGCATTCCTTTGCGGCCGACAGGGCCCTGTTCGCCTGGTTCATGGTGATTTACAATATCGGCATCCTTGGCACCATCTTCATGCTCCTTGTAAGGGGGATGATTCAAATCAACGGAAAAGAGCTCCCGAAAAAGAAAAATGCCTCTATATCCGGCATGGCCGGCCTTTTCCATATAGTGACTTTCATCGGCCTTATCCTTCTCTTCTGCACCCTTTACCACTGCCTGTAAAAAGGCAGATAAATTTTAAAGGGAGGCCCGGCCTCCTTTTTTTATTATTGCCGCCTTCTTTTAAGGGCGCCCGAACTTCTCCAGGAATTTAAAGCACGCCGCTCCGGAGGCGATAAGCAAGGCCCCCAAGAGGGCGGCCATAAGCAGGGTAAGGCCCCTGCCTCCCGTAAGAGGGAGGCTTTCCATTTCTTTTTCCGCTTCCTTTACGCTTGCCTGGCTTTCTGAAGACGAAAGGGAAGAAGCACCCGAAGGGGAAGAGGAATAGGAGGAGAAGGAGGAAATGACGTTGGATCCGGGCTTCGTGGAGGCGTTCTGGTTTAAAAATCCCGTAAAGTCCAAATCGAAGGAGCCCCCGGAAGAGAGGCCGTTTCGCTCGATGTAGGAGACTGCGGAGGGGGGGAGGACCAAGGTGAGGCTCCCTCCGCCCTGGATATCCTGGGAAGATGAAGAAGAGAGGAGGTAGGCTCCAGGTATGGAAGATACGGGAGTCCCCCCTATCTCGAACTTTCCCAGGTTTTCGGCCAAAGCCCCGTTATAAACGCTGATCCCGGACTTGGGGGATATCTGAACCCTGTAGTAGCCAAAGTTTCCGGTCATGGATGCGGAATCCGGAAGGGTGGAAGAGACCCTGAAAGTTATAGGCGCGTTTTGAGGGTAGGAGGGGTGCTCCACGGGTTTCCCGTTTTCAATAACCTCTATCCGATTCGAAGGGGCGCTCACCACCTCTTTTGACACCCACACGGTCGCAGACCTGTAGCTGCTTAGCTGGTACTTCCACATGGGCTCGGTTTTGCTTCCGGAGGTCCCGGAGCTTGAGCCAGCCCCGGCCGCGCCGCCGTTGGAGCTGGTGTAGCCGGAATTTTCCCACGCGATCTGGGCCATAGGCCCTCCGACGGTCCACCAGTTGCTGGACTCCCCGGGGTCTTGCGGGTAGTTGCTCTGGTATCCGACGAAGGCGTGAAGGGGGGTGGAGGCGGAGGCGTCGGAATTGAGCTGCCCTGTAAAAGTGAGAGCGAACTTGTCTCCGGGCTTAAGCCCCCCTGAAGGCTTGGAGGCCCGGGAAGTGTAAGTGGCCGGAAGCTCCCCATTTTGCTCTATGTACTTTAGGTCATCCGAGCTGAAGGCGATGCCCCAGTAGGCGTCATCCTTGGAAGGGATGGAAGTGTCGTTTGCAGAAGAACCCGTAAGGGAAGTTTGGTCCCCCTGCCAGCCTTGGTTGTGGGCCACGCTGAAGTAGTACGGCGGATCCGAGAGGTAGACCAGGGTGTTTTGGAAGGAGATCCCCGCCACAGACACGCTCTGCGCGTAGTAGGTGTCGACATTCATCCCCTCCCCCGGGGCGATCTGCACGGCGTACCACCCGGGGGCGGCGTACGAATTTGCCGCGGCCTGGGTGTTTTTTAGGTCGGAAGGGTTGGGGAGGGTGAGGGTAAGCTGAAACTCTATATTTTCTCCAGGCTGGTAGACGGGGTTCTTTTCAAGCATCCCCGTCGACTGGTTTATGACCCCCAGCTGCGCCGTCAAAGGGGTGGAAGTGCCGTTATACCCTATCCCCCTGGAGGCGAGGGGTGACTTGTCTAGGACGCTTTTCCCGTCCAAAGTCCCCCGGTACTGGCTGTAGGCGGTATTCCTGCAGGTAGACTGCTGTGAAGGGGCAAAAGAGTTGAGGCTCCCGGTAAAAGTCAAAGCGAAGAGGGAACCGGGGGAAATTCCCGCTTTAGTCCCCTGCTTTGCGGTGAGCGTCGCGGGCGCAAACCCGTTCTCTTCTATGTACTCTACAGACTGCGCCGTCAGGTCCACTTCAAAGTTTTCAGACCCCATGTCGTCGCCTTCTATCTCTTGCAAGGAAGGGGAGGAGGACTTGATCTGGATTCCTGGGACGCTTAAAAGCGGAAGGCCCGCGATTTCAAAATCGGACGGATCCTCCTCGGGGTTCTCTACGCTCACCCCCGCCCGGGGGACGTCTACGAGATCGAAATTGGCCCACTCCCCGCTCATTTGGGAGGGATCCGGCAGGGCAGCTTCCAGCTGGAACTCCATCGGGGTCCCAATTCCCACGTAGGGGTAAGGGTTCTGGTACCCGGAGCTCACCACGTTGAGGTTGGCTGCGGGCTGTACCTCAAGGTCCTTGGGGAAGAGGGAAATGCTCTCTGAGGAAACCATCGAAACGTTTTCGAGCTGCGCCGACTGGGTGGGGGAGGAAGAATCCCCCTGCGAGGAAGATTCGGAACTTTGGGCGGAAGAGGTGGATTGGGAGGCCCACCCCACCTGCGCCTCATCTGTGACTTTTCCTGAAGCCGCCGTCGTCACGAACCCCGTAAAGGTGATGGCGAACTCGTCTCCGGGCCTCAGCCCCGCCTCCTTCCCCTGCGGGGAGGACGCGGTGGCGGCAGGTGCCCCTTTCTCCTCTATCTCCTGGATCTCGGACTTGGTCAAGATGAGCTCCCACCAGTTGGATCCGTCGGCAGTTCCCTCTATCATGCCGTTTCCGATCTTGTCGGGGCTTACGACGAAGGGCCTGTCCGTGTAGGTCGCAAACACGTCCCTGAAGATGGTTAGGGGGAGCCCCGCCACGGTGACATCCCCTATGTAGGTCAGGCTCTTGGTCTGCTGTATGAAGTCCGGATTTTCAACGGCCAGCCCCGCCCCCGGGATGTTTTTGATGACGAGCACGGACCTGTCCCCCGTCATTTGCGCGGGGTCGGGGAGGGGGAGGGAAATCTGGAAGGTGTGGGCCCCAGTATGCGAGGCGATTATTTGCGCAGGGTCCGAGGAGGCCTCGAGCTTTGTCATGTAGTAGTGCGGGGAAGAAGTGTCGACAAGCCCCTGGGAGTTTAGAAGGTTTAAAGAGAGGTTTTCCTCCTGGGCCTGGGAGGCCTCCTGGGGCGCCACGCCAATTTCCGCGTCCTTGGAGGAGACGAGGCTCCAGCCGGAGTCCGACATGAACCCGACCTTTGCCTTTAGGGAGGTGTCTCCCGCAGCGCTGGAATTTAGGGAGCCTGCAAGGGTCAAAGCGAAGGGCGATCCTATGGAGATTCCGGGCGATGAGGACTGCGGGGAGGAGGATGAGGCCGGGGCGAACCCGTCCTTTTCGATTTTTGCTATATCGGCGGATGTGAGCTTTAGGATCCAGTAGGCGAAGCCCCCGCCTTCGACGCTCCCGGGGGAGCCCGAGGATTCCGTTTTCCACCCCGAGGGAAGCGAAGAGAGCGGGAGGCCCCCGACTTCAGCGTTCCCGAGATCCGTCAAGGTGAGGCCCAAAGAGGGCAGGAGCTCGAAGGCGAAGTAGGAAGAGGCCCCAGTCATGGAGGAGGGGTCGGGGAGGGTTGCCACGGCTTGGAAAGAAATCTTGGATCCCTCCTCTGCCTCAACCTCCTGTTTTTCATCCAGGAGCCCCGCCTTTATTTCCCCAAGCTGGATATTTAGGCGGCTTTGGTTAGTCTGCGGCTGGGAGCCCATGTCTAAAACGGCTTTGGAGGCCCCAGGCCAGTCGGCGGGAGCCTCGGAGGAGTTGGAAGGCCAGCCGGCATAGGCCGTGAGGGCGTCCTTCCCCCCGGAAGAGGCGGAAGTGATTTCAGCCTGGAAAGTCACCCCAAACCTCTCTCCGGGCTTTAGCCCCGCCGTTGTGCCTGCCTTTTCCGTGGTTGTGGCGGCCGTATAGCCATTCGTCTCCAAAAAGGTGACGAACTCGGAAGTGAGGGTGAGGGACCACTCCGCCCCCCACAGCTTTGGCGTAGTCGTCTCTTGGCCGTATGAGAAGGGTATGCCTTCAAGGTCGTGCTGAGCTATCTGCGTCAAAAAATTAAGGCTGGATTGGGATATGGATCCGGCGGAATATGCATTCAAACCTGCAAAGGTAGGGTACGGGTCGGATCCGGTCCAAGCATTGATGACGTTCAGGTTTTCGACCTGGACTCCACCGGAAGCTACGGCCCCTATGGCGTACCCAGTCGCGTTTTCCTCGCTGTCCACTTCGCTTACCGTCGGAAGGAGGGCGCTAAGCTGGAGCGTATATACCCCTCCGGGCTTGAAAGCCGGATTGGATTCGAGCAACCCGGTAGAAGTGTTTAAGACCCCTATCTGGACGTCAGGGTTGAAGGCAGGGGAAGCGTAGGATTTAAGCCCGAAGGCGAGGGCCATTCCCGCGGCCAGGATCGCGGCCAAAAAAACGAAAAGCAATCTGAAGGACTTTCTGGCGACTTTGGGATACATGGACATGCCTACCCTCCCGGCTGCAGCAATTTGGCAAAAAAAGCCTCTAGATGAAAATTATATTTAGGGCCTGACGGTCCTTTTGAGGTTTTTAAGCCTCAGGGCCCTCTGGGCTTCTTTTTTGTCCTCCTCCTCCCTCATCACGCGCCTTTTGTCGTACTCCTTTTTGCCCTTGCCGAGGGCGAATGCGAGTTTTACGATCCCTTCGTCATTGAAATAAAGCCTGAGGGGGACTAAGGTGTACCCCTTTACCGACAGCTTCTGCGAGAGCCTTTCCAGTTGCTTTTTATGCAAAAGGAGCTTCCTTTTTCTGCCTGAATCGTGTTTGAAGCTGTTGGAGAAGCTGTAGCCTGATATCGATGCCCCTTCCAGCCACGCTTCGCCCCGCTTGTCTATGGAAATAAACGACTGGGCCAGGGAGGCGCGCGAATCCCTCAGGGATTTGACTTCGCTTCCTACCAAAACCAGGCCCGCCTCTATTTCGTCCTCCAAAAAATAATCGAACTTCGCCCTCCTGTTTGTGGCGATGGTTTTGGAATCGGATTTCTTGTTATTTTTCATGCCGCTTTTTCCACTGCATCCCGCTGGAGAGGAATTCGTCTATTTCCCCGTTCATTACTCCCTCTATGTCCGAAGTCTCCATCCCCGTCCTCAGGTCTTTTACCATTTGGTAGGGGTGGAAGACGTAGGAACGTATCTGGTCCCCCCAGCTTGCCTTCACGTCCCCCGCCAGCTCTTTCCTCTGCTCGCTTTCTTCCTGCTTTTTAAGGGCCAAGAGCTTTGACTGGAGGATCTGCATGGCCAGGGCTTTGTTTTGTATCTGGCTCCTCTGATCCTGCATGTTCACCACGATTCCCGTAGGGATGTGGGTAATCCTTACGGCCGAATAAGTGGTGTTCACCCCTTGCCCCCCGGGGCCTGAAGACTGGAAAGTGTCTATGCGCAGATCCCCTTCGTCAATTTTTACCTCGTCCGAGCTTTCCACTAGGGGTATCACTTCGACCCCGGCAAAGCTAGTGTGCCTCCGGCCCTGGTTGTCAAAGGGGGAAATCCTTACGAGCCTGTGCGTTCCGGCTTCGCTGGCCAGAATCCCGTAGCTGTAGGGGGCCTTGACTTGGAAGGTGGCGGATTTTACGCCCCCTTCTTCCCCCTGCGACAGGTTCAACAGGCTTGCTTCGTACCCTTTTTTCTTGCACCAGTGGAGGTACATCCTCAAAAGCATTTGCGCCCAGTCGGCGGCGTCGTTTCCCCCAGCGCCGCTCCGGATGGTGACTACGGCGTTCCTTTCGTCGTACTCCCCGTTCAAAAGGGATCTGAGCTGGAGGGAGGAAATTTCCTCCTCCGTTTTTTTCATTTCCTTTTCGGCTTCCTTCAGGAGCGAGTCGTCTCCTTCCTCCTGGGCGAGGGAAAGCATCAGGGAGATGTCGGAAAGGGCGGTCTTAAGTTCTTCAATCTTTGAAAGCAGGCTGCGGTTTGCAGAAAGCGAGGCGAAAAGCGACTGGGCGGAACCGGGATCGCGCCACAGGTCTTCGGCGGCCGTTTTTTCTTCCAGCTCTTTTACCTTTTTTTCCACCCCCTTGGGATCTATAGCGCGGCATACCGATGCAAATAGATCTTCGATTTGGGAGAGTTTCTGCCTTTCGTCAAGTTCCGACATCTTTACCTTGCAGTCAGTATTACGGGTCCGGATTCCGTGATGGCGATCTCGTGCTCGCTGTGCGCCCCCCTGGATCCGTCCGCGCTCCTTATAGTCCATCCGTCGTCGGGATCCTGGTAGATTTCCCCCGTCCCTTCCATAAGCCAAGGCTCTATGCAGATCACAAGGCCCGGGCGCAGCTTGAAGCCCCTGTGCGCTTTCCCGTCGTTTGGAACGTAAGGCTCGCAGTGCATTTGCCTGCCTATCCCGTGCCCCCCGAAGACCGTATTTACTTCGTATCCCCTCTCATGCGCGACCTGCCCCGCCGCGGCGGAAATGTCCCCGAGGTGGTTTCCAACTTTTGCCTGCTCTATTGCCGCTGCGAGGGCGTCTTCAGTGGCCTTTATTATTTTTTTGTCCTCCTGGGACCCTTCGTCTCCCACTAGAAAGCTTAAGGCCGAGTCACCCACCCATCCGTCGACATTTAGCGCCAGATCCAGTGAGAGCAAGTCTCCCTTTTTCAGGTTGTAGTCATAGGGGACGCCGTGGAGCACGGCATCGTTTACGGAAGTGCAGATGTAATGCCCGAAGGGGCCGGTTCCAAAATCCGGGGCGTAGTCGACATAAGGCGAAGCGCAGTTTTTCGTGTCCCTTACCACCTTGTGTACGTACTCGTCTATCTCCAAAAGGTTGGTCCCCGGTTTAACGCTCTCCCTCAGCTCTTTAAGCGTCTTTGCCACCAAACGGGCCGCCGGCTTCATTTCCTCCACCTCTTCGGGCGTTTTAATTTCAATCATTTTTCCTCTTTTTAAAACCCAAGCGCTTCCCTTTTTGGCTTAGTGGCGTTGAAACCGCCAGGCCGTGCGGGCCGCAAGGCCCGAAGCGCCCCCCCGGGGCCCGGCTCCTTTTTTGGAAGCTTGCGGATTTGCGCGCCGTCTTTAGAGCTTGTCGGGCTACAAATAAGCGGATAGGGCGAGATTCGAACTCGCGGAACCTGCAAAGGTTCAATGGTTTTCAGGACCATCCCATTCGACCGCTCTGGCACCTATCCGTATGAGGGAAATTTTACCTTATAAGGCGGGCAAAATAAATTCCTGCCCCCCCATGTAGGGCCTGAGGCTTTCCGGAATCTCTATCCTCCCGTCCTTCAACTGGTGGTTTTCGAGTATGCAGGCCAGCCACCTTGTGGTTGCAAGGGTGCCGTTCAAAGTGGCGCAGTATTCGTTCTTTTCCCCGTCCTTGTAACGGATGAGCAGCCTTCTGGACTGGTACTGGGTGCAGTCCGAAGTGGAGGTCAGCTCCCTGTAGCGCCCCTGGGCGGGCATCCATCCTTCACAGTCAAACTTCCTGCTGGCCGAAGCGCCCAAATCGCCCGCGGCTATGTCTATGACCCTGAAGGGGACTTGCACTTTGGAGAGCATGGACTTTTCCATCTCCAGCAGCTCCAGGTGCATCTTCTCGCTTTCTTCCGGCTTGCAGTACACAAACATTTCAACCTTGTTAAACTGGTGCACGCGGATTATGCCGTGGGTGTCCTTGCCGGCGGCTCCCGCCTCCCGCCTGTAGCAGGTGGAAAAGCCGCAGTATTTAATCGGCTTCTCGAGATTCAGGATTTCATCGGCGTGCATGCCGGCAAGGGGCACTTCCGAAGTCCCTACCAGGTACTGCTCGTCGGGCTCCCTTAGGCGGTAGATTTCATCGGCGTGCTGGTTCAAAAAGCCCGTGCCCGACATTATTTCGGGTTTTACGAGGGTAGGGGTGATGGTGGGGATAAATCCGTTTTCCCTGCCAAATTCCAACCCCAGCATTTCAAGGGCGAGTTCGAGCCTGGCGAGATCCCCCTTGAGGAAATAGAACCTGGCTCCCGAGACTTTGGCCCCCCTGGCCATGTCAATTCCGCCGCACTTTTCCCCCAGGGCCAGGTGGTCCAGGGGTTCGAACCCCTCTTCCTCAAAATCGCGGATCCGGCCGGCTTTTTCCACTACCTTGTAGTCCTCTTCCCCCCCGTCGGGCGCCAGCCTGGAAACCAGGTTGCTTAGCTGCCAGGCGCTTTCTTTCCATCTTTCTTCGGCCCTGTCCGCATCAAGCCTGAGCAGATCCACTTTCTCCGCCAGCGCCTTGAGTTCGTTGGCCAGCCTTTCCCTCTCTTTTTTGCCTTCCTTTCCGAATAGGGCGGACTGGCTCTTTTGTTCGGCCCTGGCCTTTTCCCAGCGCGCGAGCGCTTCCCTGCGGAGTTTATCTAGGGCGAGCACTTCGTCTACCAGCTCT
>JAFYJT010000016.1 GCA_017537945.1 Aeriscardovia sp. | reverse complement strand
TTTTTTCTTGCCTTTATCTCCTTTATCAGGTCTTCTACTTGCCCCTTTTCGCTCCGCACTTCAACTTTTGGGTCCAAAAGCCCCGTGGGCCTTATAATTTGCTCTACGACCTGCCCCCCGCTCCTTTCAAGCTCCGTTGGCCCGGGAGTGGCCGACAAATAAAGGGTCTGCCCTCTTTTGGAGTCAAACTCCGCCTCTGTGAGGGGCCTGTTGTCGCAGGCGCTTGGGAGCCTGAAGCCGTATTCTACAAGCGTCCTTTTGCGGGCCCGATCCCCTTCGTACATCGCCCTTATCTGCGGGAGGGTGATATGGGATTCGTCTACTATGGTCAAAAAATCCTCCGGGAAGAAGTCCATCAGGGTATTTGGCGCTTCCCCAGGCTCGCGTCCGTCAAAAAATCTGGAGTAGTTTTCAATTCCGGGGCAGAAGCCCATATTTTCAATGGAATCCAAGTCGAAATTCACTCTTTCTTCCAGGCGTTCCGCCTCTAAAACTTTTCCGCGGGATCTAAAGTAGGAAAGCTGGGAGTCCAGCTCCTCCCGTATTTCTTTGACGGCCCTTTCCCTCTCCCCTTCGTTTGACACGTACTCGCTGGCCGGAAAAATCGGCACGGAAGAGGGCTTTTCCTCCACTTTTCCTGTAAGGGGGTCGAGAAGCCCTATAGAATCTACACGGTTCCCGAAGAGCTCTATTCTTACGATTTTGTCCATATAGGCAGGAATTATGTCTACAATTCCGCCCCTCGCCCTAAAAAAGCCCCTCTGCAGATTGGCGTCGTTCCTTTTATACTGCATGCTTACAAAGCGCTTTAAAAGCTTTTGCCTTTCGACTTGGTCTCCAAGGGAAATATTGAGCATCTGGGCCATGTACTCTTTTGGCGATCCCAAACCGTACAGGCACGAGACCGTGCACACCACCACGCAGTCGCTTCTTGTGAGGACCGAGGCGCTTGCGGCATGCCGGAGCCTGTCCACCTCTTCGTTTATGGAAGCGTCTTTTTCTATATGGGTGTCGCTTTGGGGTATGTAAGCTTCCGGCCGATAGTAATCGTAGTAGCTCACAAAGTAATTTACGGAATTTTGCGGCAAGAGGGTGCGCAGTTCCTGGCACATCTGCGCGGCCAGGGTCTTGTTGGGCTCTATCACCAGGGCGGGCTTGTCAAGCTTTTCTATCACCCAGGCGGCCGTAGCGCTCTTGCCGGTGCCCGTGGCCCCCATCAGGACTACGTCCCTTTGGCCCGAACCGAACCTTTCGGCTATCTCCCCTATCGCATGAGGCTGATCGCCTGAAGGCTTCCAGTTTTCATTGACTTTAAAATCTTTTTGAAGTTTCTCTGCTGCCATCGTCTCTACCTGTTTCGGGGGATCTTCGCCCCTCAATCAATGGTAGTGCAGGAAGCTGGAAACTAAGCCTCTTCGGAAAGCTGCTCTTTGAGTTCGGCAAGCTTGCCGTTGTTCATAAGGGAAGTCTGCGCGCCCTCTTCTCCGGAAGCCTCTATGGCCTTGGGCGCCTCGGCTTCCTGCTCTTTCTCGGCGTTCTCGAGCTCGTAAGCCCTCTGCTTTACTACAAACTGCCTGTGCTCCAGCCAGAGGTTGCGGGCCGCCGCGTATTCGGCTTCCCACTCCTCCCTCTGCTTCTCATATCCTGGAAGCCACTCGTTGGATTCGGGATCGAATCCTTCGGGGTACTTGTAGTTTCCGTTCTCGTCATATTCGGCCGTCATGCCGTAAAGGGCCGGATCGAAGTCATTGGAAGCGAGGTTGACCGCTTCGTTAGCCTGCCTCAAGGAGAGGGATACGCGGCACCTGTCGAGGTCTACGTCTATCACCTTGACGAAGATTTCCTCGCCTGGGGAAACTACGGAGGCCGGATTGGAAATGTGGTGGTCGGTAAGCTCGGAAATGTGGATGAGCCCCTCTATTTCGTCGGCCAGGGAAACGAACACCCCAAATTGGACGATCTTAGTCACTTTGCCCTTGACAATCTGCCCGGGGACGTGGGTGCGGGCGAAGCGCTGCCAGGGATCTTCCTGGGTGGCCTTGAGCGAGAGGCTTATCCTCTCCCTTTCCACGTCTATATCCAGGACTTCCACCGTGACCTTTTGGCCCACTTTCACCACGTCAGAGGGGTGATCTATGTGCTTCCAGCTCAACTCGGAAACGTGGATGAGGCCGTCTACGCCGCCCAAATCCACAAAGGCCCCAAATTGGACTATGGAGCTGACTACGCCTTCGCAAATCTGGCCCTTCTTGAGCTGGTTCATGAAGGCTTCGCGCACTTCTGACTGCGTCTCTTCTAGATACTGCCTGCGGGAGAGGACTACGTTGTTGCGGTTTTTGTCCAGCTCCAAAATCTTTGCCTTTATGGTCTGCCCTATATAGGGGGTCAGATCCCTTACCCTCCTCATTTCTACCAGGGAGGCGGGGAGGAAGCCGCGCAGCCCGATGTCGACTATAAGGCCGCCCTTGACAGTCTCTATAATGGTGCCTTCCACCACTCCGTCGGCTTCCTTGATCTTTTCTATTTCTCCCCACGCCCGCTCGTATTGGGCCCTCTTCTTGGAGAGCAGGAGCCGGCCTTCTTTGTCTTCTTTGGTGATGACAAGGGCCTCGATCTCGTCTCCGAGCTTTACGACGTCTTCAGGATCCGCATCCTTTTTGATGGAAAGCTCTTTGGCGGGGATGACGCCCTCCGTCTTGTAGCCTACGTCCAGCAGCACTTCGTCGTGGCCGATTCTCACTACGGAGCCTATGACAAGGTCCCCCTCGTTGAAATTCTTCACGGTGCTGGTTATGGCCTTTATGAGGTCTTCTTTCGTGCCGATGTCGTTTACAGCTACCTGGGGCACGTCATGCGAATTTTCTGTCATGGAAAAGTGTTTCTTGTTAGTCGTTTTACTCTGCCCTCCCCGGGGAAGGGCTGCCCAGAAACACGGAAAGCGGCCCCTCCCCGAAAAGGTCAGGAAAGCCTCTTGAAAGAACTTACTGACTTATGATAAGACATTTTGTTTGTTTGCCAAACCGGAACAAAGTTCCAACACGTTGTAAATCAGCATGGCGCGCGTCATCGGCCCCACCCCCCCGGGGACCGTGGTGTACCATGCCGCCTTCTCAAAGCAGCCAGGATCGAAGTCCCCCATGAGGCGCCCTTCTCTAACCGTAAATCCTACGTCGACAAGTACGGATCCTGGAGAAATGAAGCCAGGCTTTATAAAGTGCGGCCTTCCTGCGCAGGAAACTACGATTTCGGCCCTTCTGACGCATTTTTCAAGATTGCGGGTGCGGCTGTGGGCCAAAGTGACGGTGGCGTTGAGGCAGGTGAGGAAGGCTGAAATGGGCCTGCCGGACGTAAGCCCCCTCCCTATTACGCACACTTCCTTTCCCTCCACTTCGATGCCCTCGGATTTCAGCATCTCCCAAACCGCCAGGGCCGTGCAGGGAACGATTTGGGGCCTCCCCCCTTCTAGGCGCGCGACTGAAAGCGGGGAAAGGCCGTCCGCATCCTTTTGTGCGCGTATTTTTGAGAGGACCGGGAGGGGGTCCAGGCCCCTAAGGGGGAGCTGGACTATAAAAGCCGAAACGGAGGGATCGAGGTTGCATTCCTCTACCGCCTCCTCCACTTCGGCTTCGGACGCCCCGCAAGGAAGCGAAAGGCGTGAAAAGCCTACCCCGACTTTGGCGCAGTCCCTTTCTTTGCCCCTGACGTAGGATGCGGATCCCGGATCGTCTCCCACCATCAGCACCCTAAGCGACGGGCTTATCCCCCGGGCCTTAAGATTGTCCGCTTTTACCTTCAGATCCTCGAAAATCCCATCCGCCAGGGCCCTGCCGTCAATCCTCCCCATCTTCCTGCTTCGCTTCTTCTTCCTCCTCGAATATTTTGGCTACTTCTTCCTTGCCCATGTTCTTGCTGATTGCAATTTCCGTATACAGTATGTCCCTGGCTTGCGAAAGGATTTTCTTTTCCCCGTTGGCCATATCGGCGTCTTTTCTGGACAAGTCCCTCACAACTTCGGCAATTTTTTCCAGATCCCCGCTGTATATCTTTTCCTGGTTGGCCTTGAACCTTTTTGACCAATTCATCTTTTTTTCTTCAGGCCTCTCGGTTTTAAGAAGCTCCAAGATTTCATCGGCCTTTTCGGGCGAAATGACGTCCCTCACCCCGATCACGTCCAGATTCCTTACCGGAATCACAATGGTCAGATCATTATTGAGTTCCGATATTGTTTTAAGCTTTATGTAAACAATATCGTTTCTGTTTTCAGTGCCTATTACTCTACAACATCCGTGTCTCGGATAGACAACGATGTCTCCCTCGTCGTAAGACATACCATCCTCTAAATAGATCTCGAAACGGGGCGCCTAGCGCTCTTCTCTTTTACATCTTAAATGATCTCTCTGTGAATCCACAGATTCTAATGATTTTTTAGTTTTGTTTTGGGCTCAAAATGGGCAAGAGGGGGTAAAAGTCGGCATGGAAAATGAAAAAGGCAAAAAGCTCCTTCTTGCGGAAAGAGAGTTGGAAACATGTCCCTTTCCGGCAGAAAAATTTGAAAGGAAGGGCCGGAAGGCGCTGGGGGAGCCGAAGGCGGGAGAAGGGGGAGGGGAGGCAGTTTCGAATTTTGATCCCAATTTTACGGCGTCAGGCAGGGGACTTTGGAGTGTGAAGGGGGAAGGATGCGCCCTCTTTCATGCCGGCAGAACCGTGGGTTCCAAGAAGGGCGCCCCCGGCGCCCCTTAGGAGCCCCATCCTGCAAGGCCACGCGAGCCTAACGCATGACCCCTTTAAGGGGCGTAAATAAAAAGGGAAGGTAGGATCAGGATGGAACCTAGGCGCGTGCGCCAAGGAGGTGCATGGAA
>JAFYJT010000015.1 GCA_017537945.1 Aeriscardovia sp. | reverse complement strand
GGAAGGGCGTCGGCAAAGGAGGCGGGCACCATGGAAAACATGGTTCCAAGGCCCGCCGCCCCTGCGATTACGGCCGCGCCTATCTTCTGGTTTGCCCTGCTGGGCTTGGCATGGCGTCCTCTTGTCATTTAAGTCTCCTTTCAGGTTTCTTACTCTAGTTCAACGCATTATACCTACTATGCTATTCCTCCGTTTCCCGATTGGTAAGCGAGGTTTATGCCTGGAATGAAGAGGCATAAAAACCTCGATCAGGACTGGGGCTCCGAGGCTTTCTCCGGCCTTTTCCCTTGTGGCTTTGCCCCTCCCGGTGCCTCGCATGGGCGGTGCCCCAACTGCCTTGGCGTCCTCTGCAGCTCAAAAGGGCAAAGCGCCTGCCTTTCGAACATGAAGCCGTGCGTGCAATTTTCCCCGGATTCGCTTTTCATGCCGTCTCTAAAGGAAGTTATCCCAGGATTGCGTACTTTTGTGCCCACTCTTCCAGCCTCTTTCTGACTTCTGCCTTTTTCTTTTCCCTCTCTTCGCCTTCCTTGCCGAAAAGCGACATGGCGGGGAGGATGTCTGCAAAGCCTCTTCCCGCAAAAGGGTTGGGGTTGCGGGTGCGGATCCATTCGCTGCAAAACTCCTCGGCTTTTTCAGGCTTCAAGCCGTTGTCCCTTATGATTTGATCCAGTTCCTTCCCTCTCTGCCTGCGGCGGAAATCTCCAAAGGGCTCTTTTCCGGAAGGGCCTCCGGGATCATCCAGATATCTTAAAATAATTTCCTTTTGGCTCCGCAGATCGGGGCTGGAATCTATAGTCCTGGCGATGTCTTCCCTTGTGGCCCCTTTTGCGTTCAAGTTCAGAATATAGTCGACGTCGATTTCCTTCTGGCTTAAAAGCTTGACCTCCCACTCCACCCCCTTAAAGTCAGCTCCCCCTTCGGCAGCTGACTTGAATTGCTCGTAGATATCGAGGTAGGTTCCCTTATATGTCTGCACGTCTCGGGGTGAAATCGGATTTTCATCACTAAACTCCGGGAAGGTGGATAGGAGGATGGATCTTTTGAGAAGATTATTCCAATCCTCCACAAACTTCCTCTTCGCCTTCCCCCCTATGAGCTCCCCTCCTACAGGAAATTCCCGCTGGAACTTTTGCGCAACTGCCTTATATCCCTCATGCGGCCCTGTTTTGTCCTCCCATCCGTCCATGAGCTCCCTGTAAGTGTGCCCGAATATCAGGCCCTTGTCTATTTCGGCGCCGGTTCCGTAAATGAACAGGGACTCGTTCAGTCTCTCCTCCAAATCCCTGAAAGAGACGATGACGCCCCTGTCCTTTGTGGAGTCCAGGATTCTGTTGGTCCTTGAAAAGGCTTGGATAAGGTTGTGTTTTTTGAGGTTTTTGTCGACCCAAAGGGTGCTTAGGTGTTTAGAGTCAAACCCTGTGAGGAACATGTTCACCACTATTAAAAGATCGAGCCGCCGCGCCTTCATCTTTTCCGAGACATCCCGGTAGTAGTCCTGAAAACTTTCGTCATCTTCCACGGAAAAACTGCAACCGAACTTCCGGTTGTATTCTGAAACGGCCTCTTTCAGAAAGGCCTTATTTTCCGGCTTGTCGGCGTCTGGATCTAATTCGTCGCGTTCCCCTCCTGCAGAAGAATAGACGATAGCCATGGCCATTTTTAAGTTTTCCGGCTTCTCTTTCTGGGCATCCCTGAGGGCGTTCCAGTATTCCTTCGCAGCCGGGATGCTCTCTGTGGCGAGGATGGAGTTGTAACGTCCCTCGTGGGTGTAAGCGCCGAAGTTTTCAACGATGTACCCCGCATTCGCCTTCACTTTAGACGCCTCTGAAGATTTGGCGGCCATGTTGGAGCCGGGGCCCACGTACGAATATTGGAAGGGGAGAACCGTGCCGTCGTTAATCGCGTGCACTATGGTGTACTCGTGCAGCCGCTCTCCGAATATGTTGGGAGTGGTGGCCTCAATTTCCCTGCCTTCGCTGGAAGTTTTTTTGTCGGATTCAAAAATCGGGGTTCCAGTAAATCCAAAGAGCAGATACTTCTTAAAACTGTTTACGATGTTTGAGTGCATCATGCCGAATTGTGACCTGTGGCACTCGTCGAATATGAAGACTAGGTTAAGGTTCTTTGCCTTCTCCAGCGCCCCCTTTTTTCTGCACAGCGCGTTGAGCTTTTGGATGGTTGTGACGATGAGCCTTTTATTTCCGTCTTCCAGCTGCGCTTTCAGGCGGTTTGAATTGGATGTGAAATCCACGCACCCTTCTTCATAGCTGTTGTATTCCTTTATGGTCTGGTAATCCAGGTCCTGCCTATCGACAACTACTAGGACTTTATCTACGCCTTCCATCCTGGAGGCCAGGGTTGCGGCCTTGAAGGAGGTCAGGGTCTTTCCGGAGCCGGTGGTGTGCCAGATATAGCCCCCCTGCCTTTCTTTTCCGAAGTTGCCGTTTAGGCGCGCCTGGCTTATCTTCTCGAGTACCTTTTCGGTGGCGGCCACCTGATAAGGGCGCATCACCAAAAGCCGCCTTTCCCCGTCCGTTTTTGCTGTAAACACGCAGTAGCGGGTCAAAAGGTTGAGGAGGGTGCGCTTGTTGAAGAAAGCCTCCGCAAATTCGTCCAAATCGCTTATGTGATTGTTTCTCTGATCCGTCCACCTGCAGGCAAATTTGAAATTATCTTCGTCAGGCCTGCTGCGGGCTTGCTCCACAGTATTGGAGTAGTACCTTGTGTCGCCGCCGTTGCTTATCACAAAGATTTGGATAAAGTTGAAAAGCCCCATTCCGTCGGAAAATGAGCCCGCTTTGTACCTGTCTACCTGGTTGAAGGCGGTTTTCAGTGAGACATCCCTCCGCTTCAGCTCGCAATGCACGAGGGGAAGGCCGTTTACGAGGATTGTGACGTCGTACCTGTTCTTCTGCCTTCCGCTTTCTTTTTGGTCTATAAACTGGTGGATGACTTGGCAGGAATTGCGGAAGAGGTTTTCCTTGTCGACGAGCTTTATATTGTGAAGTTCGCCCCTCTCATCGGTAAAATCTTTAACGCTGTCTTCCTGGATGATCGAAGTGGCTTTTTCGCGGTCAAGGTTGGAAAAGGCTTCATTGCAAAACCTGTCCCAATCGGCATCCGAAAAGCGGTACTCGTTCAGCCTTTCAATCTGCTCCCTTAAGTTTTGTTCCAGGCTTTTTTCGTCATGAAACTCTTTGTATTCGTAGCCGAGATCGCGAAGGGAACCGATAAACTCATCTTCGAGCTCCCTTTCGGACTGGTATTCGCGGCTTGCCGGACTCTTTTTTAATTCATCTTTATTCGCCAGGACGGTAGAAAAGTCCCCCTGGCTCACAAGGTTGAAAGATCCCATTTTTTATTCCTCTTCCCTTCCGGAAAGTGCCCCAAACATTGCGTTCCTGTACCAGGCCATTTGTTTGCGCCTTAGGGAAATCTCGGCAGGAATGCCTTCGTTCATGGAGCAAGTTAGGGCAGTGAACTTGTCCAAAATGCCTGCGATCTTTTCCTGCACTTCAAGGGGAGGAAGGGGGATGGAAAGAGAAAATACCGCTTCTTTCGACAGGCTTGGGATTGTAGCTCCCTGTTTTTGGGACTGAAGATTGGTCTGCTTCTCTTTGAGGAAGTAATAGAGATATTTATAATCTAGTTTTTTATCATTCCAGCTATTTATTACAAAGCAGTGCGCCCCAGCCCAAAATGGCATATTTTGCCAGTTTATAAATCCCGAGGCACCTCCCTGTGCGATTGTGATTTTATTCCCCTCAGAATTACATTCGTCCCAGTATCCCGAAGGCTGCATTCCGCCGTTGACCACGGGGAAAGGAGCTTCTTTAGTCTGAACTTTTGAGCACAGCTCTTTGTTAAGCTGCTTTCCCTTAACGATTGCGACAAGATCTCGCAAAGGGACTTCGGGGGCTCCATTCGCTACAAGCTTCCTCCTGTAGAAGGCATATTGCCTGTTTCTCTCTTCCAGCTCCGTCTCCAGCTCCGTCTCCAGCTCCGTCTCCAGCTCCGTGAACTTGTCCAAAATGCCTGCGATCTTTTCCTGCACTTCAAGGGGAGGAAGGGGGATGGAAAGTTTCTTTAACCAATCGGTTGATACGGAAGGGAATGTGCTTTTAGCGGTATTTTGCTTGCATAATCCGTCGATTACGAAGAAATAGTAAAAGGCAAATTTCGGAAGTATTTTTCCGATATACTCATTCCGAATTTCAAAGCACGTGAATTGTTGGTTGCATAGGAAATCCGTTTCAATGAGGGCGTGCTCTCCTATGGTGGCCGTGGTAGCAAGGATTATAGAACCTTTCTTAAAGAGGCTCCCTTTAACCGCTTCCTCAGTGACATGTTCAAGTGCATCAGGCAAGACTCTTCCATTGGCTCGCAAATCTTTCATGGTGAACCAGGGAATTTGGCCACCGGTCCAGTATGACGGACTTTTCGTACTTGGAGTATATCCATTTCTAGTGGCGAATACGTCCCCAAGTTTTTTGTATGTTATTCCCTCGGGGCAGTACTCTTCCAGCAAGTCTGCAAACGTCCCCATTAGAATCCCAGCCCCTTTATAAGCTCGTCCAATTCTGCCCTGGTTTTTTCCTCTTGTTGAACGGTCTGGGATATTTCCCGGTTAAGGGCTTCTATGTCTATTTCTTCTTCGTTGCCTTCTTTTTGCACGTACAGGTTGGCGGCAAGGCTCCAATCTTGGGCCCCAAGCTCTTCCAGGGAAGCCAGATATGTCTTCCCGGGTTTCGTTTTCCTCTCTTTCAGCAACGCGAGGATCCGGCCAATATTTTCGTCGGTAAGTTTGTTTTTGTTTCCTTCGTGCACAAATTCATCGGAAGCGTCTACAAAGAGCACTTTGGCGTCCCTCTTGTTTTTCCTGAGCACCAGGACGCAGGTTGAGATGGAAGTTCCGAAGAAGAGGTTTTCCGGGAGGGATATTACGGAATCTACATAATTGCTCTTTATCATCCACTTCCTAATCTGCCCTTCAGCGCCGGCCCTGTAAAAGATGCCGGGAAAACAGACTATGGCGGCGCATCCCTTGTCGCCCAAGTAATACAGCGCATGTTCTACAAAAGCCCAGTCGGCCTTGCTCTTGGGGGCGAGCTTCCCGGCCTTGCTGAACCTCGGATCATTAATCAGTGTGGGATCCGCGTCGCCTTTCCACTTCACCGAGTAAGGCGGATTTGAAACTATGCACTCAAACCTGTCGTTTACCGAATCCGGAGAAGAGGGGAGGAAGGCGGCCCTTAAAAGCGTGTCTTCTAAGTAGATGTCGAATTTTCCAAAGGGTATTTCGTGCAGAATCATATTCATACGGGAAAGGTTGTAAACCGTGAGGTTTACGTCCTGGCCGCAAAAGCGATCTACATTTTCTTCCCCCAGTATTTTGGCAAATTTCAGGAGCAGGCCTCCGCTCCCGCAGGTGGGATCGTACACGCTTCCCACCTTCTCTTTGTAGCCGCTTTCGCACGCGGGATCCTGCAGGGAGATTTTTGCCAGAAGCTTTCCCACCTCCGGAGGGGTGAAGAACTCCCCTCCGCTTTTTCCTGCCCCTGAGGCGTACATCGTTATGAGAAATTCGTAGGCGTCTCCGAAAGTATCCCTGGAAGCGCCCGGAACGTCGGAAACCTGGAAGCTTTCAACTCCCAAAAGCAGCTTTTGCAAGGTTTCGCACTTTTTTTGGAGCGTGCTTCCCAATTTGTTGCTGGATACGTCGAAATCGTCGAAAAGGCCTTTGAAGGCTTTTTCGGAAGTCTGGCCTAAGGTGGAATCAATTATTTGCTTGAAAATCTCCTCGAGCTTGATATTCAGGTCTTGGCAATTTCTTTTCGCGCTTTCCGCCACGTTGCAGAAAAGCTGGCTGGGAAGGATGCAGAAGCCGTTTTCATTTATCAGCACTTCCCTTACGTTTGCGTTTACCTGGCCATCTTCCAAATCCCTGTAGCGGAAGCCTTCATTTCCTGCCTCCCGCTGGTTTGCGTTTATGCGGTCTTCAAGGCTTTCAGACAGGAAGCGGTAGAAGAGCGCCCCCAGGACATACTGCTTGAAGTCCCATCCGTCTACCGTTCCGCGCAGATCGTCAGCTATCTTCCAGATGGAAGAATTGACTCTCTCTCTCTCTCTTGGCGGTTTTCCATGTGAACCCTTTCAAATTGGCGGTTAAAACTGATTACATGTTAAAACAGATGGTCAAATTTCAGCAAGTATAACTATGGAGATACAAACAAGGATATTAGCCCGTCAGCGATCCCGCGGCGCCTTGTTGGGAAGGTTTTAAAGGCGGAAAAGTTTTTCCTGCAAATTTATAATTGATGAATAATGTGGGCTGCGGACAAGGCCGCAGATTTTTGTTAGGACGGGAAGGAAAGATGAGCCCTGAAGCACTAGGGGAAAAAATACACGACATATGCGTGAAGCTGGCCCAGGAAGGCAAGTTGGGGAGGCTTGAAGAGGGGCAGGTGCCCTCGGCCGACAAGATCGCGGTCAAAAGGCCGAAAAACTCCGCTTTCGGAACGTGGGCCACCCCAATCGCCATGCAGCTTGCATCCAAGGCCCAAATTCCGGCGCTGGAGGCAGCGGAAACAATCGCGGGAGAACTCAGGAACCTCCCCGGGGTTGAGAACGCCGTGGCGGCCGGAAAAGGCTTTATAAACGTAACTTTAAGCCCCGATTCGGCCACCGAGGTAGTGGACAAGATTTTGGACGAAAAAGGGGAGTTCGGGCGAAATTCCCACCTTAAAGGCACCACCATCAACCTCGAATACGTTTCCGCAAACCCCACCGGCCCCATACACATAGGCGGGGCAAGATGGGCCGCCATAGGCGACTCCCTTTCCAGGATTCTGTCTGCCAACGGGGCCAAGGTCGTAAGGGAGTATTACTTTAACGACCACGGAAAGCAGATAGACAGGTTTGCAAACTCCCTGATGGCTTGGGCAAACGGGGAGCCTACCCCCGAGGACGGGTATAAGGGGGCGTACATAGGCGAAATCGCCGGCAAAGTCATAGACCAGGCCAAAGAGGAGGGCATAGACATCCTCTCCCTTCCCAAAACCGAAGGCGAAGGCGGCCAGCTTGAAGAATTCCGCAAGAGGGCCGTGCCTATGATGTTTGACGAAATCAAGGACTCCCTTCACAACTTCGGGTCCGACTTTGATGTTTGGTTCCACGAGCAAAGCCTCCACGACAGCGGATCCACGCAAAAGGCGATCGAAGTGCTCAGGGACAAGGGCGACATTTACGAAAAGGACGGGGCGACATGGTTCGCCTCCACCAAGTACGGAGACGATAAAGACAGGGTCATTATAAAGTCGGACGGAAATCTAACTTACTTTGCGCCTGACCTGGCCTACTATTTCGACAAACGCCATAGGGCAAAGGATCCTGCGGACGTGGCTATCTACATGCTTGGCGCCGACCACTCCGGCTATATCGGAAGGCTCATGGCCGTCTGCGCGGCCTACGGGGACGAGCCGCAAAAGGCGGCCCAGGTCCTTTTGGGGCAGATGGTCACCGTCTCTTCCGACGGGAAGCCCATCAGGATGAGCAAAAGGGCAGGGACGGTAGTCACCCTGGAGGACCTGGTGGATGCCATAGGGGTGGACGCGGCCCGCTACGCCCTGGAGAGGAGCAGCTACAACCAGAGCATAGACATAGACCTGGCCCTGCTTTCCTCCCACAGCAACGACAACCCCATATATTATGTGCAATACGCCCACGCCAGGTGCTGCAGCATTGAAAACATGGCGAAAAAAATGGGAATGGACGCTTCAAAGGCCGACCTGTCCCTTTTGGACACCCCTCTAGACGAAAGGCTCCTATCCATGCTGGCCCTGTATCCCTCTGTGGTGAAGGCGGCAGGAGACCTGCGCGAACCCCACAGGATAGCCCACTACCTTGAAGACCTCGCAAGCTGCTTCCACACGTGGTACGGCGTCGAAAGGGTGATTCCTGGGCACTTTGAAGAAGGGGGCAAAGGGTCGCAAATCGAGAAGGCGCCGAGCATGGAAAGGGCGGACGCGAGGCTTAAACTTACCGAGGCCGTAAAACAGGTAATAGAAAACGGCCTGGGGCTTCTGGGGGTAAGCGCTCCGGAAGTAATGTAGGGGCCCAAAGTTTGGCGGGGCGGCAGGTTCAGGAAGGATAAAATGAGGTTTTCTCGCAACGGGAGGGCGGCCGGAGTCGCTGTGACTTCCCAGAAAAGAAGGGGGATTTTAAGCAAGGTTGGGGAAATCCGGGTATTTGTCGCGGCCCATGATTTCCCCTCTTCCCCTCAAGAAGGCCATGAACCCCGCGCATGCAGGCCTCTCGCTTCCAAGAGCGCTTCGTCTCCAATCCCACTCCCTTCCGCCCCAAAAAAGGACAAGAGGCTCCTAATAAAGTCGGAAAGGGGGGAGGTCCAAGCCTCGGTAATCGAAGAGGGGGTCCTGGTAGAGCATTACGCGTCCGGCATTACGGACACGGCCGTGGGGAATGTCTATGCCGGAAAAGTAGGGAGCATGCTCCCAGGGCTCGAATCCGCCTTTGTGGATCTAGGGGAAGAAAAGTCGGGAATTTTGCGTTTGCCTTTCCAACGCAAAAAATCCGGGCAAAGGCTCCGCTACGGCGATCCCGTGCTGGTGCAGGTCGCCAAAGACTCCAGGGGGCATAAAGGGCCCCAGCTCTCCGGAAAGCTTTCCCTTTCCGGCAGGTTCATGGTGCTTATGCCGGCTTCAAACGCCATTGGCGCTTCCTCCAAGCTTGACGGGAGGGAGAGGGCGCGGCTCCGAAGGCTTTTAAACGAAATCCTCCCTAATGGGGAGGGGGCCATTGCGCGCACGGCGGCCGCAGGGTGCTCCAAAGAGGCCCTGGAAAACGACTACAGGGATCTAAAAAGGCGCCTAAGGGACATTGAAGCGAAATACGAAAGGGCAGCGTCATCCGGCCGTTATCCGGCGCTTTTAAAAAGCGACTCGGATTTGGCGTTAAAGCTGACGCAGGATATTTTCAACGATTCGTTTTCCGCCCTCCAGGTGCAGGGCGAAGAATTTGAAAAGATAAGGTCCTATATTTGGGAGAAGAGCCCCGAGCTGCTCGACAGGGTGGAAAGATGGGATCCCGACCTTGAAAAAAAGGATCTTTTTGAAGAGTTCCGGGTGAAGGAGCAGCTGTCCCAGGGGCTGGATCGGGTGGTCCAGCTTCCAAACGGGGGAACTTTGGTTATAGACAAGACCGAAGCTTTGACTGCGATAGACGTAAACAGCGCAAAGTTTTCCTCCCGCAGCGGGGAAATGGAAAACACGGCCACAAAGTGCAATATCGAGGCCGCAAAAGAGATAGGAAGGCAGCTGCGCCTCAGGGACATTGGGGGCATGGTGATAGTCGACTTTATCAACATGCAGCTTGAATCCGACAGGGAGCTGGTGCTTTCTGCCCTGCAGAAAGCCATGAAGGGCGACAGGAGCAAGCACGCCATAGAGGGGATGACCAGCCTGGGGCTTGTGCAGATAACCCGGAAAAAGCTCGGCAAGGGCCTGGTCGAATCCTTCTCCCACGAATGCGAAGGGTGCCACGGCAGGGGGATCGTAATTTCCCCCCGCCTTTCCGAAGAACCTTCCCCCCAAGGGGCGTGAAGCCGCAAGTGTAAAATACATTTAGTACGTTTAATTCAGGTTCTCTGGCGAGAAGGACACAGTAAGGTTTTTTTATGTACGCAATAGTCAAGGCCGGCGGACACCAGGAAAGGGTGAGCGTCGGGAGTGTGATAACCGTCAACAGGCTTGGCGAAAAACAGGGCGGGGAAGTGGAGTTTCCCGTAGTCCTGAAAGTCGAAGATTCCAAGGCCGTTTCCACTTCCGGATCCGCAAAGGGAGAAGTAGTCCAGGACGACAAGCTGGGCGAAAAAATAGTGATCCAGAAGTTCCACAACAAGACTGGAGGCGCCCGCAGGCACGGGCACCGCCAGAAGCTTTCCGTCGTAAAGATTACAAGCATCGAGTAAGGAGAGGGCGCAATGGCACATAAAAAAGGAGCCTCCAGCTCCCGTAACGGCCGCGATTCTTTGGCGCAGTACCTTGGGGTGAAAAGGTTTGGAGGGCAAAGCGTCCAGGCGGGAGACATCCTCATCCGCCAAAGGGGGACGAAGTTTTATCCCGGCCTCAATGTAGGGCGCGGCAAAGACGACACGCTTTACGCCCTGCAGCCCGGAATCGTAAGGTTTGGCACGCGCAGGCAGAGGAGAGTAGTCGATGTAGCCGAAAACGAGCTGGAATAGAGGGCTTTGACCGGCCTCGTTGACAAAGTCTCCCTGCGCTGCAGCGCAGGGGACGGGGGAAACGGTGAGACCGCCGTCCGCCGCATGAAGGGCAAGCCTTTTGCGGGAGCCTCCGGGGGAAACGGGGGGGACGGCGGCTCCGTCATAATAAGGTGCGTCGAAAACCTGGCCGACTTGTCTTCCTTAAAGCCCGGCTTTTTGGCAAAGGCCAAGTCCGGGGAATGCGGAAAAGGGTCCATGCACAATGGAGCCGACGGCCAGGACTTTGTGGTAAAGGTGCCCGTAGGGACCGTGGTTGAAGACTCCCTTAGCGGGGAGACCATGGCCGACTTGTCTTATGCCGGGCAAGAAGTCGTGGCCGCAAAGGGCGGCCGCGGCGGAAAAGGGAATTTCGCGCTTTCCACTTCATCCAGGAAGGCTCCAGGCTTTGCCCTGAAAGGCACACGGGGCGAAGAAAAGGAAATTACCCTGGAATTGAAATTAAGCGCTTCCTGCGCGCTTATAGGGCTTCCTAACGCAGGGAAAAGCAGCCTTTTAGCCGCACTTTCCAATGCAAAGCCCCAAATCGGGGACTGGCCCTTCACTACCCTCTCCCCCAATTTGGGCGCGGTAAGCGCCGGAGGCGTTTCTTTTACGGTAGAGGACGTTCCGGGCTTGATAGATGGAGCCTCCCTCGGCAAGGGCCTCGGCCTTGAATTTCTGAGGCACATAGAAAGGATTCCCGTCCTCGCATTCGTGATAGACCCCACCCAGCAGGACCCCTTTTCCGTTTACAAAACCCTCGAAAAGGAACTGGAAGGCTATTCCGGGCGCCTTCCTAAAAATGCAAAACCCTTTTCCGAGCGCCTGAAAATCGTAATTTTGAGCAAGGCCGATCTCTACGGGAAGGAAGATCTCGAAAGCTTTAAAAGGGAGTTTGGGGAAGCCAAGGCGGTTGGAGTCTCCGCCTGTGCCCACGAAGGCCTAAAGGAACTCAAGTTCGCCCTCCTGGATCTGGTCAAAAAGGCCAAAGCGGAGGAAGGCGAAAACCTTCAGGAAGTTCCGGTCATAGATCCTTTGAAGGCTAAAAGGGGCTCCAAAGATTTTTCCGTAAAGATCAGATCCGACTCCCAAGGGGGGATGTGGTTTGAAGTGGACGGGGAGATCATACGCGTCTTTGTAGAACAAACCGACTTTTCCAACGATGAGGCCGTAGGGTACCTGTCGGACAGGCTCGCGGCCTTGGGGGTGGAAGACCTCCTGATCAGGGCCGGGATAAAGCCCGGGGAGGAAGTAAGGCTCGGAAAGCCCGAAGAAGCCGTAATTTTTAATTGGAACCCTTCGCTTCTGGCGGGCAAAAAGCACATGGCGGCCTCGCCTTCCTCCGTCAGGGGGAAAGACGAAAGGCTCGAAGGCCTTTCAAGGACGAGGCGGACCAACAGCCAGAGGCGCCGTGAGCGCAAAAGGTAGACTAAGACAAAGATTTAAAGTAAGATCTTTGACGTGTCAGTGACATACAGGGAAGTGGCACAACTGGTAGCGCAACGGTCTCCAAAACCGTAGGTTGTGGGTTCGAGTCCCGCCTTCCCTACTTAGTGAAACCAAGCGAGGAATTAATCTAATATGGCTGACAAGGCAAAAGAGGCGAAAAAATCGAGAATCAATATTTTTGCAGCCATAGGGTTATTCATCCGGCAGATAGTCGCCGAGCTTAGAAAAGTACTCACCCCCACCCGAAAAAGCCTGTTTTACTGGTTTATAGCCGTTCTAATTTTTGTAGTTTTGCTCATGGTGGCCATAACCGCCTTGGACTTTGGCCTGGGCAAACTGGTTTTCCTGGTGTTCGGATAGGCCCGAAAAGTTTGAAAGGGGAAATATGGACGAGGACTTGAACGAAGAACCCGCCGAAAGGGCGCAAGAGGATTCCCCCCTCCCCGCTATGGAGGCGGAGGGAACGGAAGAGACGGCTAAGAGGATTGCCGACAAGGCCGTGGAAGAGTTCGAAAAAGCTTTTAAAGACAACGAGGACCTGGGGTGCAAGTGGTACGCACTCAACACCTATTCGGGTTACGAAAAACGCGTAAAGCACAATATAGAGGGCAGGACCAGAAATTACCGCGAAGACAATTTCGACCCCTCCGAGTACATAATGAGGGTTGAAGTCCCCCTGGAGGACGTAGAACAGCACACCGAAAAGGGCAAGAAAAATATAGAGGGAAGGGTCAGGATCCCCGGCTACGTCCTTATATGCATGAAAGCCGACGAAGGAAAGCGCGCATTCAAATTCGTTCAGGAAACCGAAGGCGTGACAAGCTTTGCAGGGGTCAATCAGCAGCCCGTGGCGCTGACCAAAAAGGAAGTCATGGACATGATGGCCCCTTACATCAGGCACGAAGCCATAAAGGCCGCAAACCTCAAGTCCTCCAGCAAGGTTATGGAAGTCAAATACAAGGTCGGAGAGAATGTTAATATAACTAAAGGTCCGTTCGGAGCTCAGGGCGTTATATCCGAAGTCTCCCCTGAGACCCAAAGGCTTAGGGTCGTGATTTCCGCTTTTGGCAGGGATATGCCTGTGGATCTGGGCTTTGATCAGGTCCAAAAAATAGAAGAGGCTTAAAAAGCCTTGGCGGGAGATGCCTTGGCATCGTTGAACCGATGAGAAAGTGAGAAAAATGGCAGGCAAGAAAAAAGTTGCTGCGCTCATAAAGCTTCAAATACCTGCGGGGAAGGCGAACCCCGCTCCTCCTATAGGTCCGGCCCTCGGCTCACACGGCGTGAACATAATGCAGTTCACGCAAGCTTACAATGAAGCTACAAAAGACAAAATGGGCCAGGTGATACCGGTAGAGATTACCGTCTACGAGGATCACAGCTTTACATTTGTGCTTAAAACCCCTCCGGCCTCAGATCTTTTGAAGCAGGCGGCCG
>JAFYJT010000014.1 GCA_017537945.1 Aeriscardovia sp. | reverse complement strand
GCGGTTGCCGGAAGCGGTATTGATTTGCACCCCCTCCTGGGCCGAAGGCGCCTGCAGGGAGGAAGTGAGGTCTGAGGCGAGGTTGATGTAGTAGTCCCCGTCAGGAAGATCGGCTATGGGGTAGGAAGAGAGGTTGAGGGGGCCCTCCCAGGCTACAGGGCTATAGGAAGCGTATCCGAACGCATCTAAGTCAATGTAGCCATTGGCGCCGTTAAGCTCTCCCTTGCTCGAGTACTGCCAGCCCCGGAAGTTGGTGGACCACCCGTTGAAGGCCAAGTCGGAGGCATAGTTGGCCACCCAACCTACGTGGCTGTAGATATAGGAATCATTCAGGTCTGTTTCCAGGTAAGAAGTGTAGGAGTACACTGCGGCGTTCGTATAACCCCCAGCCGCCATGGCTTCCAAGAAGCTGGAAACCATTCCCTGGTATACCGAGGGGTTTGTAGGATGCGGGTGAAGGTTCCATACGTACGGCTCCAAGTCGTAATAGATTCCCAAAGGCAATTGCGAATCCGAAAGCCCTGCCTGTTTTAGAAGAGAGGCAGCATAGCTTCCCTCTTGATAGGCGACCTGAGCGTCATAGGCGTAGGAGTACACGTACACCCCTATGGGAATCCCGAGCTTAAGGCACTGGTCTATATTGTTCAGGGCCTCGGAATCGTATCCGTTGTAGGAGCCGTAATCAAGCCTTATTATTGCCCCCTGCACGCCCTCGCTTTTAAGTTCTGCCCAGTTGACATTTCCGTTCCATTGGGAGACGTCCACAACCCCCTTGGCCTGCTGGACAAACTGCTGGCCCTGGGCGTTATAAAACGCTTTCCCATTCGAATTGGACCCCCAAAAGTCCCCGTAATTCCCATCGGGAAGGAAGGAGGAGGTTTTAACGAAGTAGGCGCTGGTTTCTGCGGCATTTCCTTGGCTTTCCTCCCACTTCTTCATTTGTTCCCTTACCTTCCCCACTTCTTCGGGAATGAAGTTCATGCCATTGGTGTCCGCTCCAGGATCGGGAGGGGTGGTTGCGGTGCCTACGAGCTTGGGGTTTGTAATTTCCTTTCCGGTCGCAAGGCTTACGAGCTCCCCATTTGAAAGCAGGGCATACTTTGGGGCTACAACGAGGGCGTTATTCGGAATAGAGGGGCTTATGAATTTGGGGAGGGGGACCGAGGGGTCTTGGCTGTAGAACCCAAGTGCAGAAGAAGAGGATCCGGAACTCGAGCTTTGGGACGAGGTTCCCGGAGAAGACGGGGCAGAGGAAGAGGAGGAAGCGCTGGAGGAAGAAGGGGATCCGGAACTCGAGCTTTGGGACGAGGTTCCCGGAGAAGACGGGGCAGAGGAAGAGGAGGAAGCGCTGGAGGAGGGGGACGAAGCCTCATTGGAAGAGCTTGAGGGCGCTTGGGGGGCGGCGGATGAAGAGTGGGAGGCTGAAGAAGAGTCGGAAGAGGGAGTTTTGTTTTTGCCTGCGGCGCTGCTCCCTGCAGGGGAGGAGACCGAAGCGTGTTGAGAAGATGCAGAAGTGGAAGAAGACTGCCCACATCCGGCAAGCATTACCGTAACAGCCGCGCATCCTAAAACCGCTACGGCCGCCTCAAATATTTTTTTCTTTTTCAAGTCTCCCCCTGCCGTCCAAATATCCAGTAGTCAAATAATTATAATTCCGCACTTAGCATTTTGCCCCCAAAAGTGATAGACTTAGAGTCAGTGCTTACAGCACTGGAGGATTCGCCTAGAGGCCTATGGCGCACGCTTGGAAAGCGTGTTGGGTTCACGCCCTCGCGAGTTCGAATCTCGCATCCTCCGCTTTTTTATGCCCGGACCTTGGGAGAAAAATGGAAGACATATTCCACCTTCCCCTCTCTTTAGGATCTGAGGAAACCTTTAAGGCCTCCATACATTACAGCAGGGAATACCAGTCAAGCGGGATAGTCTTTCAGTGTTCATGCGATGAAAAAGGCAATCTGACCATGAAGCTGACAATGAAAGATAAAACCTTCGGGGCGCTGACCGATATAGATTCCATGGCGGACGGCATGAAGCTGTTTCCGGAATGGCTGCGCCTGCAGGCCTATGTGGCAGGATCGATTTCCGCTTCGCAAGTTAAAGTGGAAAAACCGGAGGGCAAGAAAAAGAGGAAGAAGGGGAAGAAGAAGAAGTAGCCCCGCGCCCAATTCGGATTTTTTTAGATTCCGTATATTAAGATATGTATCAACAAAACCCGGAAATTTGTTCTTGGCCAAATTGAGCAATCAATAAGTTTTTCATCATCGAGTTAAATCTAGCTAAAAGTCCCGAACCCTTCGGGCATCCGCTTGCGCGGAGAAAGGATTCGCCTTGACTGGAGCAGCTGCAGCCATGCCCAAAAAAAGGCACGGAAAGATGGCGGCATTTTGGAAGGGGTTTGCAAAGTTCTTCACTTCTTCCCCCATGATGCTGGTATCAATAGCGGTTGGAATCGTATGCGGCATTCTGTGGAATAATGCAAAAATCGTAGCAATAATCATATTCATCCTCTTATCCATCTATACCCTGGTGATAGAGATTATCGACATCATAAAAGGTTGGATGGCGCATAGGGCCGGTTCCGATATTTTGGCTGTAATAGCGATCGTGTCCGCGACCTTGGTGGGGACGTTCTGGGCGGCCTGGATTATAGACCTTATGGTGTTTACGGGAGGGGCGATAGAGGAGTTTGCCCAATCCAAGGCAGGAGAAAACCTCACAAAGCTCATGGAAAACGCCCCCAAGACCGCCCACCTAGTGAGCCCAGAAAATGCAGACGCGGTAAGCGACCTTCCGGTAGAAAAGATAGCCGTAGGGGACGTGCTGCTGGTAAAGCCCGGGGAAACCATACCGGTGGACGGGGTGCTGGTCAGCCAGGAAGCATCCGTAGACATGTCTATGATCAACGGGGAGCCCGTGCCGGCGGACCTTTCCAGGGGGGACAAAGTCCTTTCCGGGGGGGTCAACCAATCGGCCGCGCTCTACATGAAGGCTTTGGCCGCGGCCAAGGACTCCGAATACCAGCAAATACTAAAACTTGTCGAAAGCGCGAACGACTCCAGGGCCCCCATAGTCAAAACCGCCGATCTTTTAGCTGTGCCCTTTACCGTAGTCTCTCTGGCTATAGGGATAATAGCCTGGGCCTGCAGCCGGGATCCGGTCCGATTCGTCCAGGTTATGGTGCTTGCCACCCCCTGCCCGCTCCTTATAGCCGCCCCAGTGGCCTATATGGGGGGCATCGGGAGGCTCGCCAAACACAGCATCATAGTAAAGTCGCAGGGGGTTTTGGAACAGATGAGCAGGGTAAGCCACATCTTCTTCGATAAGACCGGCACCCTCACTTCCAAAGACCCCCAAGTCTACAGGGTCGAGAGCCTTCCGGGATTTGACGACGGGCAGGTCTTAAAGCTTGCCGGAGCCCTGGAAGCCTACTCTGTGCACATCCTCGCCAAAGGCATTTCAAAGGCCGCCGATCCCCTATGGGGCAAAGGCGGGGCGCCCTCGGCAGAGGAAGTGGAGGAGGATCCGGGAAACGGGATCAGGGGGAAAGTGGAGGGAAGGGCCGTAGCCGCAGGGAAGCTCCAGTGGCTCGAAAGGGCCCTTGGCGATTCAGCCTCCTTCCCTGACCTTGCCCCCGATGAAATAGGGGTCTTTGTAGCCGTGGACGGAAAAATTGCAGGCAGGATAATCCTAAAGGATCTTCCCAGGCCCGAATCCAAGACCGCCATAGAGGAGTTGAAAAGGCTGGGCATATCCAAAATCACAATGGTGACGGGCGACAGGCAGGGCACCGCCGACGCAGTCGCCTCCCAGCTTGGAATCAAAGACGTAAAGGCTCGGCTCCTGCCCGAAGAAAAGCTGGCCGTGGTGTCGGACGACAAAAGGAATGACAGGAACGAAAAAAGCGGCAGAAAGGATTTTGAACGCCTAATTGGAGGCGGCAGGGAGCACGTGACCATGATGGTGGGAGACGGCGTGAACGACGCCCCCGTCCTCGCCTCTTCCGATATAGGAATAGCCATGACGGACGGGTCGGCCACCGTGGCAAGCGAAAGCGCCCAAGCCGTGATAATGAACGACGAAATCCTGGCCGTGCCGCGCGCAATAGCCATTTCCCGCCAGACCAAAAACGTCATGCTCCAGGCCGTATTGCTGGGCATAGGCCTTGCCCTGGTGCTGATGATCCTTGCCGCCTGCAACCTTATACCGGTAGTCGTAGGGGCGATACTCCAGGAAGTGATAGATTCGGTAGCGATCTTTTACGCGCTTGGGGCCATCATCGATCGCAAGACGGTAGTTGGCGCCCCAAGATAGGCATCTGGCACTCTTCAGAGAGGCCCAAAAGATCCACCCTCCCAAACTGCGCTTCCATTTCTTTAAAGCGTTCCTTGGGGCCTCTTCCGAACCGCGCTATCCTTTTTTCCGCCTCTTCAAAAGAGACGAAGGCCGGGGGGTTGCTCTTGGTATGGAAACAGTCCGCATAGGCCACGACTTTTTGCTCCGCCGTTAAAGGAAGGTAGTCTTGAGGGGGGAGGAGGAGGTTCTCCTTGATGACTTCCTGCCTGCTTATCCCACTCCCCGTATGGTTCTTTGCGAAGAGGGCCAAGTTTTCTCCGAATCCGGCCTTATGCAGCTCCAAGTATCCGTAAAGGCCGTGGAAAATGTAAGAGTCGTCAAAAGAGATGCCGTCTTTCGAAACTTTGTAGGCGCCTACATCGTGCAACAAGGCTCCGACTACGGCCAAAGCCACATCCGGCTGCCTTTCCGCCAATCGGAAGCGGGGAAGCTGGGGACTTACGCCTTTAAGCCCGGCGGCCGCCCGGGCGCTGAAGCGCATAAGGGAAATGTCGGCGCCTTCTTCCTTTCTTTCCCTGGATCTGAGGCAGAGGGCGAAAACTATGGCGGCCACTATCTTGGAGTGGGTCCACACGAGGTTCAAGAGGAATCGGGAGGGGGCGAGGGAAGAATGAAAATCGAAAATCCTTTGCAGCGTCACGGTCTTGGAAAACTGGTCCTTGACCCCGCAAAATTCCCCCTCCGGACATGCCGCCATCCAAGAATCTATAAGGGACACGATCACATTCTATAGGCCCGGAAAGGAAGAAGGAAAAGTTGGAAGAGAACGCCTATGCAAGGAAAATCCCCAAGCCCTGCACGATTGTGCTGTTCGGGGTCACGGGGCACCTGTCGAGAAACAAAATCCTGCCCGCTTTTTACGATCTTTTCCACAGGGGCCTTATGCCGGCAGGCTTCGCGCTTCTGGGGTTCGCAAGGAGGGAATGGGGGGAAGGGGAGTTTGCCTCCTGGGCCGAAGAAGAAATAAAGAAAAACTGCAGGACGAAATTTGACGAGGGCGTCTTTTCCCTCCTTCGCCCCCATTTCTACTTTGCCAAGGGAACTTTCGACAACGAAGAGAGTTTTCTAGGCCTTAAAAAAATAATTGGAAGGGCCGGAGAAGAGCAGGGGACTGGGGGGCGCACCCTTTTTTACCTCTCCATCCCCCCCGCCAACTTCCCTATGGTGATAGAGAAATTGAAGGGGGCCGGCTTGGCGGAATCCGAAAACCCAATGAAAAAAGTCATGGTAGAAAAGCCTTTCGGACGGGATCTTAAAAGCGCCAGGAATCTCGACTCCCTTTTAAAGTCGGCCTTCCTCCCCTCCCAGATTTTCAGGGTCGACCACTACCTGGGCAAG
>JAFYJT010000013.1 GCA_017537945.1 Aeriscardovia sp. | reverse complement strand
GGGGGTGAAGGGGGTGACGGAAGGGAAAGACACAATAGAGTCCGCCCTTTCGCTTTCTGAAAAGTATTCCTCCCCCATGCCCCTTGCCCGCGCCATAAAAAAAGTGATGGAGGGGGAGGCGGACTTTGCGGCCCTCTTTTCCGAAATTGCGGGAGGAAGAAAATGAAAAAAATAGCGATCCTGTGCGGGGGGAAGAGCGGGGAGCACTCCATCTCCTGCGTGTCGGCCGGAAGCGTGGCAAGAACGCTTAAAGACGAATACCGGATAATCCCCATAGGCATAAGCCGGGAAGGGGGATGGGTCCTGCTTCCCCTTGAAGAAGTGTGCTCCTGGAACTTAAAAAGCCTCCCCGAAATTGGGGAGGAGGGAAAGAAGAAAGTCAAAGCCATCCCCGGAAAAGGGCTTTACGCGGGGGAAGAAAAACTCGACGCCGATTTGGTCTTCCCGGTCCTCCACGGCCTCGGGGGCGAAGACGGCGCCGTGCAGGGCTTTTTGGAAACCTGCGGCCTGCCGTATGTAGGGTGCGGCATTTTCGCCTCGGCCGCCTGCATGGACAAGCACTTTGCAAAGCTGATTTTAAAGGCTTCCGGGCTTAACGTCGCGCCCGGAATAACCCTGGATGCAAGGAGGGGGCTTGACGCCTCCAAAGTTTTGGAAAAGCTTGAAGAAGAAGAAATAAGCTGGCCGGTATTCGTAAAGCCCGCCTGGGGGGGCTCCAGCGTGGGGGTGAGCCGGGTCGAAGAAAAGGAGGAGCTGGAAGCGGCCTTAAAGGAGGCGGCAAAAGTAAGCTGGAGGATTTTGGTGGAAGAAGGGGTGAAAGGGAGGGAGATAGAATGCGGGGTTTTGCAAAGAAAAGGCGAAAAACCCGTAGCGGCGCTGCCGGGGGAAATCATCCCCGCTTCCTCCCCTTTCTACGACTACAACGCAAAATACATAAACCCCTCCCTCTGCCGCATCCAGGTTCCGGCCGACCTTGAAGCGGAAAAGCAAAAGGAAATACGAAACCAGGCCGTCAAGGCCTTTGAAGCCGTGGACGGCAGGGAGCTTATGAGGGTGGACTTCTTCCTGAAAGAGGACGGGAGGATCCTTGTAAACGAAATCAACATGATGCCAGGGTTTACCGAGATTTCAATGTACCCTTCCGCCTGGCAAAGCCTTGGCATAAGCTACAAACAGATACTGGTAGACTTGGTGGAAAACGCCCTTTAGTCTAATCTCTGTAATATGCTTGAGTAGCTTTAGGCACCAAGTAAGGAAGGTTTAAGATGTCAGTATACTGCCAAGTATGCGGAAAGAAGCCGCAGACCGGGTACAGCGTTTCCCACTCCCACAGGCGCACCAAGAGGCGCTTCATGCCCAACCTCCAGGTCTTCAGAATCAAAGACGACATGGGGGGGACCATAAAGCTTAGGGTCTGCACGGCCTGCATAAAGGCGGGAAAAATCCGCCACAACGATTAAGGGGCCTTCGGGCCGAAAAGGCGAAGGGTGCAGGGGAAAGTAAACCTGGCGGATCCGGCTTCCAGCCTTGCCACCAACAAAAAAGATCTGAAGCTTCTAGAGGGTGCGGGCTTTGAAAGCGTGGAGGGGCTGCTCGAGTACTCCCCTTCGCGCTACATTGAACCCTGCTCCGTTTTCTCCATTTCCAATATGCGCGCCGGGGAAAAGGCGTGCATATTGGGGGAATTTGGAGAGCCGGAAATCACCTATCTTGGCGACAAAACCTACTGCACGGTCCGGCTTATGGAAAAAGGGTCGGCAAGAAGCGTGGAGTGCATGTTTTTTGCCGCAAAAAACTCCTACAGGCATTACTTAGTCCGCCTCCTAAAGTCTTTAAGCCTTGTAGCGGTAGAAGGGAAAAGCTCCCCTTTCGGAAGATCCTTCCGCTTCATACATCCTCAAATAACCCCCCTGGGCGGCATTGAGGAAGGGGAAAAATTTTGCGTTGAGGCCAGAAAGCCGCACGCCGCCTATAAAAGCCGCCATGGGGTGGAATCCAAAAAGATTGCAGATTTTATTTCACTAGCCCTGGAAGGCGCCTGCATCCCGGACCTCCTCCCTCCCTCCCTGGTTTCTTCTTACGGGCTTTTTCCGCGCAGGGAAGCCTTCAGGGCCCTGCATAAGCCTGAAAACATGCAGGAAGTGGAAAAAGCGAAAAAAACCTTCAAGATGGAAGAGGCCTTAATCAGCCAGGGGGCGCTTTTAAAAATGCAAAGGAAGTCCGCCTCCCAAAAGGCCTTCCCCATAGCTTTAGGATCCGGATTGGATGAAGCTATGGAAAGAAGCCTCCCTTTTTCCCTGTCCCCCTCGCAGAAAAAGGCGGTTTTGGAAATCGGCGGCGAAATGGGGAAAGAGGCGCCGATGAAAAAACTGCTCGAGGGGGACGTGGGCACCGGGAAAACCGTAGTGGCGCTTTTAGCCATGCTTAGGTGCGTTTCTGCAGGCAGGCAGGCCCTTTTGGTGGCCCCCACGGTGGTTTTGGCCTGGCAGCACTACAAGAACTTTAAAAAGCTCCTGAGCCTCTTAGGGCTCTCCGCCCCCGATCTTTACTTCCTTTCCGGAGGGGCTAAAAAGGCCGAAAAGGGGAAAATTAAGGAAGCCCTGGAACTTGGAACCCCCTGCCTTATCGTGGCCACCCACTCCGCGTTCTATTCTTTGGACTTTAAAAATCTGGGGCTTGCGGTCATAGACGAGCAGCACAGGTTCGGGGTAATGCAGAGGGGGAGCTTTTCGAACGGGGGCTTTGCCCCCCACGTCCTTTCCATGAGCGCCACCCCCATCCCGCGCTCCCTTGCCATGGCCTTCTTTTCCGATCTTTCAATCAGCCGTCTGGAGCCCAGGAAGGAGCAGGAAGCGCCGCGCACCGTACTGATTGAAGAAGGGGAAAATGAAAGCATGGCCAGGCTCTTTTGGCACTGCAGGAGGGAGATTGACAGCGGAAGGAAGGTGTTCGTCGTGTGCCCTGCGGTAAAAAGCGGGGAAAAGATGCATTCGGTCGAAGAAATCGCTTCCAGGCTTTCCCTGCTCCCCCAATTTCGGGGCGTCCGCATTTCTTCCCTTACAGGCAAAAGCCTTCCTGCGGAAAAAGAAAGAATAATGGCCGATTTCGCTTCGGGTTCCTCCCCCTTGCTCGTTTCGACAAGCGTCATAGAGACGGGAGTAGACGTCCCCAAGGCCAGCTGCATGGTTATTTTCGACGCCGAGCGCTTCGGCCTTTCGC
>JAFYJT010000012.1 GCA_017537945.1 Aeriscardovia sp. | reverse complement strand
GAGGACGGCGTCGTAATCCCCAAGGACCGGGGAAAGCACTCCCTGCAAAATCCTCTCCCTGCCCATCTCCGTGACCAGCTGTATTTCGGCAGCCGACAGATCAATATTGGCCGGAAGCAGGTCCAGGTTTTCGAAACGCGTATGCATTATGACGTCTTTTACGTGCAGCGAAGGGTTGAAGAGAAGATCGTAAATAGTCTTATTCTCTGAGTTTCCGTCAATCCCCAGCCCTGCCGTGAGCGCGCCCTGCGGATCGAAGTCTACTGCCAGCACCTTCCTTCCCAGTTGGGAAAGCACGCCCGCTATGTTTATGGTGCTGGTGGTTTTTCCCACGCCCCCTTTTTGGTTCACCACGGCTATTACCGGGGCTTGTGCGCGCCTTTGTAGGGGAGGCGGGGAAAAAGGCTTAAAGTCGCGCCCTAAAAGATCTTTTGCCATACAAAGCCAATCCAAAGAAAAGTTGGCAGATTTTCTGCGCAATATGTATAATGTTTCCCAGCGGGCTGTAGCGCAGCTTGGTAGCGCACTCGGCTGGGGGCCGAGGTGTCGCAGGTTCAAATCCTGTCAGCCCGACTTATCGCGTGGGCGGTCCTGAGGGGCCGCCTTTTTTGGCTATTCGGCTATGTGGTCGACAGGCTTGTTGACGTCAACCGGGAGCGCCCCCTTGGCCTTTTCTACCAGTGAGGAGAAAACTTCCGGGTCCTGCACGGCCAAATCGGCCAGGCTGCGCCTGTCCAGGTCTATCCCTGCGAGCCTTAGGCCCTGGATGAAGCGGTTGTAAGTCAGCCCTTCGCTGCGGGCTGCGGCGTTAATCCTTTCAATCCACAGCCTTCTGAACTGCCCCGCGCGGTGGCGCCTGTCCCTGAAGGAGTAGTTAAAGGAGTGCAGAAGCTGCTCTTTGGCCCTCCTGTACGATCTGGACCGGGCGCCCCTGTACCCTTTGGCCCTTTCAAGGATTACGCGGCGCTTCTTATGGGCGTTTACGGCTCTTTTTACTCGTGCCATCTCTAACCTCTATTTCTTCTTTCCAAGCATTCTCCAAGTAACTTTTTCTTCGCACTGGGCCACGTGGTCCTCGGCGCTCAGTTCGCGCTTTTTGCGCGCGCTCTTGCACTCCAAATGATGGCGCATGCCGCATCCGCAGGATACCAGCTTCCCGGATCCGGTCACTTTCATGCGCTTGGCCACGGCCCTCCTAGTCTTTGCCTTGGGCATCGCTTTCCTCCTTAGTCTGTTCAGCTTGTGCTTTTTGCTCTTTGGCCAAGAGGTGTGCAGCTTGCCTGTTCAACCTCTCGGCCTTGGCCTCTTCCCCTCTGCGCCTTTGCTCAGATTCGCTATGCACCTTTTTTACCTTGGGAGTCAGGGTCATGTAAATGTCCCTTCCGTCCTGCCTGGGCTGGTTCTCTATAGAACTTATATCGGCGACTCCCTGGGCAAGGCGAAACAGAAGCTCTTTTCCGCCTATAGGGTGGGCTCTTTCCCTTCCGCGCAGCATTATGGTCACTTTGACCTTGTCTCCATTTTGGAGGAACTTGCGCGCATGGCTCTCTTTGGTCTCAAAATCATGGTCGTCGATTTTGAGACGGAACCTTATCTCTTTAAGCTCCGCCCTATTTTGGTTGCGCTTGGCGTTGCGCTGCTTTATCGTCTCGTCGTACTTAAATTTGCCGTAATCTATCAACTTGACCACGGGGGGGACGGCTTGGGAGGCCACTTCCACTAAGTCCAAATTGGCTTCTTTGGCCAGATTTAGCGCGGTAGAAGTGGAAATCACGCCCACCTGTTCGCCATTAGGCCCAATCAATCGGACTTGAGGGGACTTGATCTCCTCGTTAATCCTTAAATCGCTTATAACTTCTCCAATCCTCGGAGTAAGAAAGTCAAAATAAAACGCACTTGCAATCAAACCCAGCGCCACGGAAGGCCCTCAGGTGGGATTTCTCCTCTTTCTTGATTTTTCAAGCAGGCTCTCATAATCATACTCTGTAATGATGAAATTAAAACTTTGGGTATATCCTAGAAAACAAGAAGGAACCGCAAAACTCTGGATCGGCCTATGGATTCTGAAGAAAATTCTAAAAAAACATTTGAAGAACAAGCCCTGCCAACCGTAGACATGCTGTACAGGCAGGCCATGAAGTACACCAACAACCCTTTCGACGCCGAGGATCTCGTACAGGACACTTTTGAAAAGGGATTCAAAGCCTTTAATTCCTTCAAGCCCGGGACCAACCTGGAGGCTTGGCTCAGCACGATCCTGAAGAACACCTACTTTAACCAGTACCATAAAGCCCAGAGGCGCCCTAAAAAGCTGGACGCTTTTACGGGGGACTACAGCGACAGCAAACTTTTGCAGGCCGAGAGGAGCAATCCGGGATCCACGAAGAGCAGCGAGCAGACTTATATGGACAGCCTCGTTTCCAGCGACATCCTCGAGGCGTTGAACAGGCTGCCTGAAGAAAGGAGGAAAATCTTCATAGAGGCGGCGGTAGACGGGAAGAGCTACAAACAGGTGGCGGAAGAAAACAACATAAAGATAGGGACGGTTATGAGCAGGCTGAACAGGGCAAGGAACCAGTTGAAAAAGGAACTGGCCTCCTACAGCAAACTTAGGCCTGCGGATGCGGTGAACTAGAATATAAGATCGAACTGGCAATCAGCGTGGAAGAGGTGAAAATGAGCCCCCAAAAAGCAGGGACGACCCTGGTGGTGGTAGAGGCAAGCTGCAGGGAAGTGGTTTGCATGGAGGATTTTTCCGATCTTTACCAGGCGGGGCTCGCTTTAGAACAGATCCGGGGGACGGAAAGCAAATTTACCGAAGCTTTCGATCCGATGCGGGACGCGGACGCCCAGGAAAGGGAAGTCCTGGAGCTTATAAAGCGCGTATTAAGGCCCGATAAGGCCCCCTCGGACCTGTTGGAAAAATGCTTCGACTTGATTGAAAGAATATGATTGCCGCAAACTGATGAGGAAAAGGAGGTATGAAGTGGCAAAGAGAGGAAGAATGCGCAGGGCAAGAAGGCACAGCGCCGCGTGCCACGGCAAGAGGCCGAACGCCTAAGGCTGTCAAGCAATTGCAAACGGCAGGACTTGTTCCTGCCGTTTCCTGTTTTAGAGCTCGGCGAAATAAAGCAGCGTCCTTATCATGTTGCAGGTAAAGCCGTATTCATTGTCATAAAAGGATACGGTCCTTACGAGCTGACCGGAGGGGGTAGATAGGACGTCCGTCTGGGTGGGATCGAAAACTCCCCCGTGGGAGTCACCGATTATATCGCTGGAAACTATTCCGTCTCCGTTATACCCAAAATAGTCCGTCTTGGAAAAGGCGTCTTTAAAGAGGGCGTTGATTTCCTCTTTGCTGGTTTCGGCCTCCAAAAGGGAGGTAAGCTCCGTCACCGACCCGTCGCATACCGCCACCCTTTGCGCATGCCCCGTAAGCTTTCCTTCCACCGAAGGAACGACTTTCCCTATGGCGCTGGCGGCTCCGCTGGAGTGGGCTACCGTATTTACCGCCGCGCTCCTGTTGCTTCTTGCATTTGAAAAGCGGGGGCCGTCGAGAAGCATCTGGGAAGCGGTATAGGCGTGGATAGTGGTCATAAACCCCGCCTTTATGCCAAAATGCCTGTCAAGGAGCTCTACCATCGGAGCCAGAGAGTTGGTGGTGCAGGATCCTGCGGATACGACAGTATCCTCCTTCTTCAAAATTTTGTGGTTGACCCCGTACACTACGGTAGGCGTGACGTCGTCTTTGCAAGGGGCGGAGACCAAAACTTTTTTAGCTCCGGCCTTAATATGGGCCTGGCTCTTGTCGAAAGAAGTGTAAAACCCGGTGCACTCGAGGACGTAGTCAACGCCTTCCTCAGCTACCCAGGGGATTTGCGAGGCGTCTTTCTCCGCGTAAACCCTGTAGGCCTTCCCATCTACAAAGATATGGGACTCGTCGCTTCCAACCTCCACTTCGCTGCCGTCTGCGCGGCGGAACCGGCCGTGGGTGCTGTCGTACTTGAGAAGGTAGGAAAGCATAGCGGGCGTGGTGAGGTCGTTTATGGCCACTACTTCTATTTCGCGGCCGCCTCCCTGCTGCTGAAGTTGGAAAATGCGGCGGAACGCCAGGCGCCCTATACGCCCAAAACCGTTTATCCCTATCTTGATTGCTTGCATCTTTCCTCTTTTCCGGCAAATCCGGCCTTTGCTCCCTTAAATTCAGATTTAGTAGGATCGAGAGTAGATAATATCAGATGAAAAAAACGGAAGCGTGACAGGGGCGGATATGGATATTTTGGAAGAATTGGAAAAGATCCCGCAACAGCCGAATGACCTTTCATCCTGCGATCTGCTGGGGTTTGACACCGAGACTACGGGGCTGAATCCAGGAAAAGATTCCATCATCTCAGCCTCCCTAGTTTTAAGGGACAGAAAAAGCGGGGAAGACGAGATCTCCAATTTTCTTATAAACCCCGGCATTCCCATCGACCCCAAGGCCTCTGCAGTAAACGGGCTCACCCAGGAATTTGTGGAAAAAAACGGGGGGAGCCAGGAAGGGGAGGTGGAGGAAATTGCCAAGGCCATCCTTTTGGCCCAGCAAAAGGGCGTCCCTGTCGTGGCCTACAACGCCCCCTTCGACATATCGATGCTTAAAGGGGATCTGAAAAAAATCGGCAGGCAAGACCTTGCGGAAAAGCTTTCCCACGTTTCCGTCCTGGACCCTTTGATAATTGACAGGGAGCTTTCCCGCAGGCCCGGGAAAAGGCGGCTTGAAAACGCTATGGAATGGTGGGGGGTGGCGCCAAAGGGGGACTACCATGACGCGCAGGTAGACACCCAGGCAGCCCTGGATCTTTTGTGCGCCATGCTTAAATCCCATCTCGATTTTCCCTACCCTGCCATGGATTGGCAGAGGGAGGCTTACAGAAAATGGGCGAAAAATAGAAACGAATGGGCCGCTAAGAACGGGGCCTTTGAAGTGAAAGAAGAATGGGGCTTGTAATGCAGAGAAAAGAAACGGTAAGGAACATAGTCGGGCTCTTAAAAGAAAAGGGCCTCCTTAGGGAGGTGGTTTCCCAAAACGGGTGGGGGTGCGAAGAAAAGGACGCGCCGGATTTTGAAATAGACTCCCTTTCCTACACTTCCAAATCCTCTTCCCCTTCGACCCTCCTTTTTTGCAAGGGCTCGTTTAAAGAAGAATATTTGAAAGCCTCCAAGAGCCTTTTCTATGTTTCTTCCGCGCCCTACCCCTCCTCCCAGGCTACTGCGATCGTAGTAAACGACGTGGCCAAAGCCATGGCGCAGGTCGGGGCGTATTTTTACTCTTACCCCCAGGAAAGGCTGTGTTTGGCCGCAGTCACGGGCACAAAGGGAAAGACCACCACTTCCTTCTTTACCCACGCCATACTTTCCTCCTTCTTCGGAAGCTGCGGCTTGCTCTCTTCCGAGAAGAATTGCTCTGACGGGAAGACTTTCTCCCCTTCCTCCCTTACCACCCCCGAATCCCTGGACATTTTCCGCTCCATGGACGAGGCGCTCTCCGGGGGGGTGGGCCACTTTGTCATGGAAGTGTCCAGCCAGGCCTACAAAGTTTCAAGGGTGGACGGGATTACTTTTGACGCCGGGGCGTTTTTAAACATTTCCCCCGACCACGTTTCCCCTTCCGAGCATCCCAACTTTGAAGATTACTTCTACTGCAAAAGGCAGCTTCTTAAAAACAGCAGGAGCGCCGTTTACAATGCGGACCTCGGAAAGTTTGAAGGCATAGTGGAAGAAGAGGCGCGGAAGAAAAGCCAGAAGCTTTCTTTCTCCCTCTCCTCCCCCTCTTCGGATCTCTTCCTGAGGAAGACCTCCCGGGGGCCGGAAATCTTTTTCGAGGGGAAAAGCCTCGGGGTGTTCAGCCTGGCCATGGAAGGCGACTTTAACTTGGCCAACGCAATGGCGGCCATAGGCCTTGCGCTCGAATGCGGAGTGCCCCCCGCAAGCCCTTCGCTGCACGCCTTGGAAAAAGTGAAAGTCTCAGGCCGCATGGAAAGGTTCGACCCGGCCCCGGGGGTAACGGTGTACATAGACTACGCCCACAACTACCTTTCGCTCGCCTCCCTCATACGCCACGTGCAGTCGGCCTTTAAGGACCCGCGCATAACGGTGGTGACGGGAGCTACCGGGACTAAGGGCCTCAACCGGAGGGAGGGCCTGGGGAAGGCCGCCTCCTTGGGCGCCGAACGCCTTATTTTGACAACCGACGACAGGGATTTTGACTCTTTGGACGAAATAGACGATCAAATAGCGAAGGCCGTCGACAACCCCAAAACCCAAGTGGAAAGGGAAGACGACAGGAGCCGCGCGGTCCTCTCGGCTTTGGAGGGGGCCAGGATCGATTTTGAAAGGACGGGGAGGGAAAACGTAGTGCTTTTAGTGGGCAAAGGGGAGGAAGACTGGGTGAAAGTGAGGGGGGAAAAAATCCCCCAAAAATCCGATCCGGCGCTCGTAGAAGAGTGGAGGAAGGCGCAAAAACTTAATTAAGCTCCCTTTGGGCAGCCAAGGCCGCCTCCATGCACCCTGTTACGAGCGCGCATCCGCCTTCCTGGCCCAGTGCGGCCTCCCTCCCTTTTTCAAGGGCCGAAGAAAAATCGGGTATGCACAGGCCCCTAGAGCCAAAGCTTGCCTGGACAAGATTGAAAAGCCCTTCGGCCCCCATCCCCCCCGGGATCTGGGTGGCAATCAAAAAGTCGCAGGAATTTTCCAAAACCTCCAGCGAAGAGGGCTGGAACTCCTTTCCGGCCGCCACTACGGCTACAAGGGAGGAAGGATTGAAAGCCTCTTTCAGGGCCGAAAGGCACAGATCCATCTTGAAGGGGGAGGAGGCCGCGTCGGAAAGGGTCAAAGGCTTGGAGCCTATGACTTTAAGGCTTCCCGGGACGCTGACGGTGGAAAAAGCCTCTGAAACCAAATCTTCTTCCAGCTTCCCTTCGCTTAAAAGTTTTTCCCCGGCCGCCAGGGCCAGGAGTGCGAAATGGGCCTGGAACTCGCCAAAAAGCTTTATGGGAACTTGCGGGTAAAGCCCCCTGGGGGTGATAAGGTCGGCCACTTGGCCCCCGACCGCCCCCAGGTCGTTTTCCACTTCAAGCTCCCTGCCGTCCACCATAAGGCAGGCGCCGGCTTCCAGGGCCCTTTCTTCCAGTTCTTCCTCGGCCCCCTCCTCCTGGCGCGTGGAAAGCGCAAAAGAGGAGGGGGCTATAAGATCCAAAGGCAGGGGGCCGGAGGGGGAAGGCGTGAAAATAACCCCCGAAGCCCGGAGGGCGGAAAAAAGATCTTCGCGCCCCCCGGGCACTTCAAATACCGCATCGTCCACGGGCTCGTCTGAAAATTCGAGCGCCGCAAAGCACAGGAGAACTTCCATAGGGCCCATCCTCCCCATGCCTTCCTTTTCAAACCTTTCTTCCGCCAGGGAAAGGAAGTTTTCAAGCTCTTCGTAAAGGTCGGAAAGCCTCTTGGGGGAGGGGCTTTCCCCGTTCACCTTTATGCAGCCTTCAAGGCCTTTGGCCTGCGGGCAAAAAAGCCCGACCCTCACGCCGTAAGAACGCAAAAGGGATTCCAGAAGCCTGGAAGCGCTCCTTTTGCCCTCCCCCCAGGAGAGGACGGGGGAGAAAAGGGCCTGGGGGGAGCCCAAAAGATCCAATGCCAGCTTCACCCTTGAAAGGGCCAATTCCTCTTTTTCCCCTTTTCTGGACCAGATTTCATCCCATATTTCCTTTTCGCCCCTAACCGTCCTTTTCACTCCGCTCTTCCCTTCCGTCCGCTCTGTTTTTACTGGGATATCATAAACTGAGAAGGTGAAACAGTGCGGTATATGAAATATTTGGCGGCTTTTCTGGCCCTCCCCCTCTTGGTCCTCCCGTTTTTGGCCGGGTGCGGGAACACGCCAAGCCAAGAGAGCGCTTCAGAGGCTTTTTCCTCCCCCTCCCTCTGGTACGTTTCGGCCTACCCTGCGGGATCAAAAGTGAAAATATCTAAGATCCTCTACTTTTCCTCCGGAAGCGTCACCCTCTACAATGCCGCCCCGGGCTTCAGCTACGCGCAAATTTTCGGAAAAGGCAGGGCGGAAATCTTGAAAGAGGCCCTAGACATGGACAAGGAGCAGTTTGAAAAGAGCGTAAAAAGCGACGTGGAGTCATTTGACCAGATAATTTCCACCCAAAAGTCCATAGAGGCTGGAGCGCAAACGGCCATGGCCTCTTCTTCGGCCGCCGGGAATGCCGCGGCCCGGCAAACCCAGATACAAAACGCGCAAAGCGCCATAGAAGCGGCCCAAAAGAGCATTGAAAACGTGCAAAACGCCGCTTTTAAAGCCCCTTCGCCCGTCCCTTACACCCTTTCCGGTTCCACCCTCTCCTTTTCAGCCCCAGAGGCCATGGGAGGGGAGCTCGCCTCTTCCTGCTCCCAGCAGCTTTCGTGTTCGGCCGTATTAAAAAGCCCGTACAAAAACGAGGATTTCTCTTTCGACCTCACGCCCGCCTTCGTAGTCAAAGCCGGAGGGGAGCCTTTTTCAGGCTTTAGGATTGGGGCCGGATCTTCCGCCACTTACCTTCAAACGCGCTCTAACAGCCGTTTTATCTTCTGAAAGGAAAAGATGACCCCCGAGTACATTTTGGAGCTGAGGGAAAAAGTGGGGAAGAAGAGGCTTTGGGTAAGCGCCGTAGAAGGGATGGTGCAGGATAAAGCCGGAAAAGTCCTCCTGGCGAAAAGAAAGGACGACGGGCTCTGGAGCCTGATAGCGGGGATAATAGAGCCCGGAGAGCAGCCCGCGGACGCTTTGAAAAGGGAAGTCAGGGAAGAAGCGGGGGTGGAATGCGATCCCGTCTTTGTAGCAAAAATAGAATCAATGGAGGAGTCCAAGGCCTACCCCAACGGGGACGAAATTTTGGCCTTGAACATACTTTTCTACTGCTCTGCCCCTTCGGGGCAAAAGGCCGGATGCCCTGACGGGGAAAATGAAGCCGCAGGCTGGTTCTACCCTTCTTCCCTCCCTTCGCCACTCTCTCCGAGGGCCAGGGAGGCCGTTTCCCTCCTCTTTGGGGGGGCCGGACCCGGGCCCGCGGCCTTCCTTTGCGGCGGCAAAACGGCGTGGGCAAGCCGAAAGCCCCCTGCTGCAAAAACCCCTCCATCCTTGCGCAAAGTCTCTACGGACGGATCTGCCCTCTCCAACCCCCAGGGGCCCATGGGCTGGGCCTGGGTGGAGCACGCTACAGGGGAAAAGGCGAGCGGGGGCTGCAAAAAGGGCACCAACCAGGTAGGGGAGCTCACGGCGGTCTTAATGGCGCTGCGCCGCTTTAAGGAGGGGGACCTCCTTATAGAGACCGACTCGCGCTACGCCATAGGCTGCAGCCGGGACTGGGTGAAAAGCTGGAAGAAGCGGGGGTGGAAAAAGGCCGACGGGTCGAAAGTGAAGAACCTCCCCCTTGTCCGCGCGATAGAGGAAGAAATCTCCCGGAGGGAGGGAAAAGTCGAATTTGCATGGGTCAAGGGGCACGCAGGCGAAGCCTTCAACGAAGCCGCAGACTCGTTGGCTTCTGGGTACGCCCGGGACGTGGCGGGAGGAAAAAGGGAAGAAAAACTCCCTAAGGAAGCGGAAAATTCTTTGAAAGGAATGTGAAATGGATATTTCCCAGCTCAAAAAGGAGGCGGCCTTGAAGGCCTGCCAAATGGTGGAAGGGGGCATGACCCTTGGAGTGGGGACCGGATCTACCGTGGCCTACTTTATAGAGGGGCTTGGAAAAAGGAGCAAAGAAGAGGGGATGGAAGTCCGATGCGTCCCCACTTCCATCCGCTGCGCCCAGGCGTTGAAAAAGAGCGGGCTGGAAGTGTGCGACATAGACAGGGTGGGGAGGATCGACCTTACCGTGGACGGGGCGGACGCGGTAGACCCCAACCTTGACGGGCTCAAAGGCCTGGGAGGGGCGCTGCTTTGGGAAAAGATAGTGGCCGAAAATTCAGATCGGTACGTGTGGATAGTGGATCAAAGCAAGCTTGTGGACCGCCTGAAGGGGAAAGTGTGCCTGGAAGTAGTGAAGTTCGGCTTCGAAAAGCTTCTAGAAGAACTTGAAGAGTGCGGCCTGAACCCTTCCCTCAGGAAGGGGGAAAACGGGCCGGTCCTTACCGACAGCTCCAATTACCTTATAGATTTGGATCTTGGGGAGATAGAGGATCCGGCTTTTTTGGCTACCGATCTTAAGCAAAGGACGGGGGTCATAGAGCAAGGGATGTTCTTGGGGATGGCGGACGAAGTGATCGCCGCCACGGAGGGGGGAATTAAAATCTTAAAATAAAAAAGCCACCTCAAAAACAGATGGCCGAAAACTTACTTGCGCTGGTGCCTGGTCTTCCTCAGCATCTTGCGGTGCTTCTTCTTGCTCATCCTCTTGCGGCGCTTTTTGATGACTGACCCCATTCTCGTCTCCTTACAGAAAAAACAAACGCTGTAATGCTAATCCTAGCATAGGACTAAAACGGGAAGGCCTTCCAAAAGGCCTGGGCGCTGGAGCCGGGGCCCTGGGCCTCAAAAAGGCAGGTGGAATTTTGCCAAAGGGCCGTGGACTGGGAGGGTTTGTCCTGCTCCTTTATTTCAAAGCTCCCGGTCTGCTGGCCTCCAACGGTGATTTTTCCTGAAGAGAGGGAAGTTCCGGGGACGGAAGGGGAAAGGGAGGCATACTCCCCTGCGGCATTGCCGGCCAAAGGCCACTGGGCTACAAGAAGCGTGACGTCGCTCTTCCCATTGTCGTAGGTCACCACCCATTCCTCTATCGGATAGCTTTTTTGCCAGGCCGTGGCGGCCTTTATAGAGACTCTGGCGTAATTTTCCACGTAGTCCGGCATAGCCTTTTCAAGCTTGCTCGCCCCCTGGGGAAGGGGCACGAATTTTACGGTCCTGCTCGCT
>JAFYJT010000011.1 GCA_017537945.1 Aeriscardovia sp. | reverse complement strand
TACGCAGAAAAAACACATAAATAACTGTTATTCTCTTATGAAAGAGCTGATAATAGTTTATGTAGTTCTAGGAAAGAGGACAAAGATATGCCATGCACCACACTCCTCGTAGGTAAAAATGCCAGCTACGACGGCTCTACGATTATGGCCAGGAACGAAGATGCCCCCAACGGGATGTTTAATGTCAAGAAGTTCGTAGTCATCCAGCCTGAAAACCAGCCCAGGCATTACAAGTCGGTATGCAGCCATATTGAGCTTGATCTCCCCGACGATCCCCTCCGCTACACCTGCATGCCGGACTCGGTAAGGAAGGACGGCATCTGGGGCGAGGCCGGAATTAACGCAGCCAATGTGGCCATGACCGCCACAGAGACCATCACTACAAATTCCAGGGTTCTAGGAGCAGATCCTTATGTGGCGCTCCGCCGAGGCAAGGGCAAGCCCGGAGAAGAAGGGTACGTGGCGGAGCAGCCTGGGGGCATTGGCGAAGAAGACATGGTCACGATCGTCCTTCCCTACATAAAGAGCGCCCGGGAGGGGGTCCTTAGGCTCGGTTCCCTCCTGGAGGAGTATGGCACTTACGAACCCAACGCAATAGGGTTTTCCGACGGCGACGAGATATGGTGGCTGGAAACCGTAGGCGGCCACCACTGGATTGCCAAGAGGGTGCCGGACGACTGCTATGTGACGATGCCCAACCAACTGGGGATAGACGAGTTTGATCTTATAGACGCCATGGGCGACAGGAAGAATTACATGTGCTCTTCCGATCTTCGCGAGTTTATAAGGGACAACCACCTCAATACCAATATGGACGGCGACCAGGAGCACTTTAACCCCAGGGACGTATTCGGATCCAGATCCGATCTCGATCACGTCTACAACACCCCGAGGGCGTGGTTCATGCAAAGGTACCTCAATCCCTATGATGAAGACTGGGACAACCCCCAGGCCCTCCATACCCCCGAATCTGACGACATCCCGTGGTCCCGCAGCCCTGAGAGGAAGATTTCCATAGAGGACGTGCATTACTGCATGGCAGGGCACTACCAGTCCACCATTTATGATCCTTACGGGCCCAAGGGGAGCAAAGCGTCCCGCAAACTTTACAGGCCTATTGGCATCAACCGCACCAGCGAATTGTCCATCCTCCAAATCCGCCCCTACGCCGGAGAAAGCTACAGGGCGATACAGTGGATAGCCTACGGCTCCCTCCCCTACGCCACCCTCCTTCCCATGTATACCAACATCGACAAGAGCGTGGATTACTTGGAGGGGGCCAGGGCCAAGGTTGATACCGACTATCTCTACTGGCAGGACCGGATCATAGCCTGCATGGCCGATGCCCACTTCAAATCTATGGAAATGGATCTTAGCAACTATCAACTCGACACCGTTGCCATGGGGCACAATGACGTCATGCGCACTGACAAGCTTGTAGAGGATAAAGGGCTTAGAGACGCCAAAATGGATGACAAGCAAGTACATGAGATCCTGCAGGCGGCCAACGAGGAACTGTGCTCGCAGATAAAGGGGAAGACGGACGAGCTCCTCCAGAAGGTCATTTATTCCGCCAGCATGCAGATGACTAATTCTTTCTACCTTTCCGACAATTAGATCCGTAGGGATTCAAAATTTGGATTACACCGGAAGCCTCCTTCCGGTGTAATTTTTTAAGAAAGGAGATTTTTGTGGCCCATCCTGAGACCCGATCCGCCTTTTCCGCGCCTTCCAAAGTAAAAGGGAGGCTCGTCCTGATTACAGCCGCCCCCCCTTTGGCCGCTTCAAGAGGCGAAGGGAAAACCAGCTGCACTTTGGCCCTCGTAGATGCTTTAAATGCTGCCGGAACTTCGGCCTGCGCCGTTTTAAGGCAGCCGAGCATGGGAATAAGCGCGGCGGGGGCCAAGGGGGGCGCCAGTGGAGTGGGCGCCGCTTCTATAAATGAGGCGCAAGAAGCCGACTTTGGACTGCAGGGCGAAATGCTCAGGACGGGAGGCTACCAAAACCTTTTGGTAAGCCTGGCGGAAAAGGCCCTGGGGGGAGAAGGAAAAATCCTCCTTCCAAGGACGACGCCCATCCCTACCAAGTACCTGCGGAAAGTGCAGGCTGGAACGTATGAGGAGGCTTTCGTCCTGACGCCCACCTGCGAAATGGAGCAAGTGCGCGTCCTGTCCCGCTCAAAGTCGGAAGTCAAAAAAGCCGTCGAAGATACGACCGTGGGAAGAAGCGGGGAGGGGTACGTGAAAGCCAAAAGCCTCCCCCTCGGCTCTTCCTGGCCCCTTCTGTTCCCTGCGTACCGGCTTTCCATTCTTAGCACCCTCAGGGGATCTCCCGTCATTATGTATTGCGGCCCCTTCGCCAACGTTTCGCTGGGAATTCCGGGGATCGCAGCTCTTGATTTTGCCCTTTCAAAATACGATCTGGTATTGATGGAGGCCGGTTACGGCTTCGACATGGGAATGCAAAAGTACCTGGAAGTAGCTTCAAAAAAGGGCTGCCCCCTGCCTGTCGCGGCAATATCTGTAAGGAGGAAAGAAAGCGGAGCCGGCGCCCTTGGCTGGAGAATCCTCCAGGGCGGGAAATGCATGCAAAGCCTTGGCCTCTTTTCCATCCCCCTCTTGAACGTTTTCCAGGGGGAGGAAAGAAGGCTTCCGCCTGGGGGTCTGGCGTTAAATCCTGCAAAGGACGGAGGAGGGGAGCTAAAAAGAGCCGGGAAAAGGGTGCTTTCCCTTTTGGATGGGAAAAGAAGCATGAAGAAAGGCTCCTACAAGGGATCCCTCCCCCTCCTTTCCAAAATCCCCTATATCTGCTCCCTCTTTTACGGGGTGCCTTCCGGGAGGGTACGCTTTACAAAAGCTTTTAAAAAAGCCTATCTTTCCGTTTTAGCCCAGGCAAAAGCTGAGGGTTTGGACCTCAATGGTTTTGTGCTCAATATGGTAAAGTCGCCCTCCACCCTCACTGACGACGACTTCGAGAAGTTCGCAAAGCGCACCGTCACCGTAAGGAGCATTGCCCTAAACACGGGATCCAAAGTAGCGAACGTGCGCCTTACCCTGGCCCCTACGACGTTTCTTCCCAGGGTTGTATAAAGGAAAAAAGCTGTGCTACAATTTGAGCTGTCGCCTCTATAGCTCAGTTGGCTAGAGCAGCGGACTCTTAATCCGCGTGTCC
>JAFYJT010000010.1 GCA_017537945.1 Aeriscardovia sp. | reverse complement strand
CTTCGTCTACCAGCTCTACGCTCTCTTTTCTCCTCCCTTGGGACACCCTGAACAGGTCGGGGTCGTCTCTGAGCAGCTGCATATCTATCATTTTCCAAGCTCCAATCCGCCGTTGTTCTATAAAGATATGATACAAAACCTCCCCCTCCGCTTTTCACGATTTGAATGTTTAAAGCAGGGATTTGTAATAAATTAGAAAAAAAAGAGGGGAAATTAATAATGAAAAGTAAAAAGCATCATTCGCTAATATCCGCCGCCTTCAAAATCGCGCTTTCCTGCTTTGCCCTCATTTCCATTTCCCGGGCAGGAAAAAGCCTGATAAGTCTGACCAAAAAAAAGAGGGATGAAAAGGAAGTGCGCGACAGGAGGATAGAAATCCGGGAAGACGACCAGGGGGCCGATTACGCTTTCATCATCAATCCTTCAAAGCCCAAGGCGGCCAAACTAAAGGAGACTGTGAAGGAGTTTTTTGCCGAAAGGCATATGCCGCCGCCCGTATTCATAGACACCCTGCTGGAAAAAGACGGGTACGCCTGCGCGAAGGAGGCCCTGGCGATGGGCGCCAAAGTCGTGGTGGCCTGCGGGGGCGACGGAACGGTGAGGACCGTAGGAGGCGCCCTGTGCGGGAGCGGGGTCCCCATGGGGGTCCTGCCTATAGGCACGGCCAACCTGTTTGCAAAAAACGTGGGGCTGCCGCTGGACGTGAAAGAATCCCTGAAAGTGGTAGTGTCGCGCGGGTCCAAAAAGATAGACATGGGGAGCATGAGGTTCCTCGACTCCGACGATCCCGATTTCAAACACCGCTTCCTGCTGATTTCCGGGATTGGCACCGACGCGGAAATGATAGGGCTTACCAACCTTTCCCTGAAAAAGTACCTGGGATGGGGGGCCTACCTTGTAGGCGGGGCTAAGAGCATCCTTACCCCCCATTACGTGGGAAACATTTGCGTAAAGGACAGGCAGGGGAAGAGCGTCCGTTTTTCAGGAGTGCGCTTTAGAAGCTTCCTTGTAGGAAACTGCGGAAAAATCCCGCTTTTAAACCTCATGCCCGGCGCATCCTACACGGACGGAATTCTGGATTTTAAGCTCCTGGACACCAATGGGATTTTAGGCTGGATAGAACTTATAAGCGGGTTGTTTTACGAGTCCAAGTCCAAGACTTTAGACCAGCTCCCTCTAAAGGAGGCCTTCACTATGGAAGAGATCAAGGGGGTGGAGGCGTCCCTCCGCCTCAAGGAAAAAGCGCCCGTGGAGCTGGACGGGGACGTGGTGGGGAAGAGTTCCAGAATCCTGGTTCAGGTGGAAAAGCAGGCCCTGATCCTAAGGGTGCCGGCCGGATCGCATGATTTGGATGTCACGGGCTACATTCCCCTTCCAAGCCTTAGAAGGAACGCGAAGCAGGCTTAAATATCTTTTTCCTATCCTCTATGCTTGTCTTATGGAATATACGCGAGCCGGAAAGCCGGCAGAAGAAAAAGATCTTATAAACCCCGATCTTTTGGCAAAAAAATATTACGAGCTCCTTCCCGATCCCTCTCTCCCCTCCCAGAGGGTGGCTTTCGGCACGAGCGGGCACAGGGGCACTTCCGCCTCCGCTTCTTTCAACGAGGCGCATATAGTCTCCATTTCGAAAGCCATAGCCGAAATCCGAAAGGAGGAGGGGGCGGCCGGCCCCCTGTTTATAGGCAAAGACACCCACGCTCTAAGCGAGTGCGCCTGGAAGAGCGCGATAGAAGTGCTGGCCGCCTCCGGAGTGGAAGTCGTTATAGATTCCAACCCTTACACCCCCACCCCGGTAATTTCGAGGGCGATAATCAAATACAACGCGGATCGGGAGAGGATGGCGGACGGTATAGTCGTCACCCCTTCCCACAACCCCCCCGAGTTTGGAGGGTTCAAATATGATTCGACTTCCGGGGGCCCGGCACCTGACGGTTTGACCTCCCGGATCGCAAAAAGGGCCAACGAGATCCTAGGAGACTGGAAGAAAGTTGAAAGGATGCCCTTTGAAGAGGCCATTTCGAGCATCTGGATAAAGAAGCTAGACTACAAAGAAATGTATGTGGAGGATTTGGCCAAAGTTATAGACTTTGAGGCCATCCGAAAGGGCAACCCCCGGATCGGCGTAGATCCCCTTTCCGGCGCATCTGCAGGCTATTGGGAGGCGATAAAAGACAAGTACGGGCTGGAGATACGGGTGTTGAGGGACAAACTCGATCCTACCTGGTCCTTTATGACGCTAGATCACGATGAAAAGATAAGGATCGACCCCTCTTCAAAGTACGCCATGGCCGGCCTAAAAGCCGAGCTTGAAGAGAAAAAGGAGTGGGAAGATCTGGATCTGGTCTGCGCCACCGACCCTGACGCCGACAGGTTCGGGATTATTACTGAAAAAGAAGGGGTGCTGGATCCGAACTACTTTTTGGCTTCGGCCGTCTTATACCTTTCCTCCCACCGCAAATGGGGGAGGGAGAAAAAGATAGGCAAGACCGTAGTCTCCTCCGACCTTATACGCAAAGCTGCAGAAAGGTACTGTTCCGGGGCATGGGAAGTGCCTACAGGCTTTAAGTGGTTCGTAGATCCCCTCGTGGAGGGAAGGGTGTCTTTTGCCGGGGAGGAAAGCGCGGGGCTGACTTTGCTGTGCCGGGACTCTTCTCTCTGGACCACGGACAAGGACGGCATAGTCGCCGATCTTTTGGCGGCCGAAATGGCTTCTTCCGGCCAGGGGGCGCCCCAGCTCCACCGGAAAGAAGAGGAAGAACTGGGAACGTCCTGGTACCAGAGGGTCGACGTGCCGGCGGATCCCAACATCAAAAAGGCAATAAAGTCCCTCGATCCTGGGGCAGTCAGGTGCCCCTTCATAGGAGACGAGCCGGTTTCCTCCATTACCGACAGGACCCGGGAGGGGATAAAGTTCGGCGGGATAAAAGTGGAAAGCCTAAAGACCTGGTTTGTAGTAAGGCCGTCCGGCACTGAAGACATTTACAAGATATACGCCGAATCCTTCACTTCTCCACAGCAGCTCCACTTGGCCATTGAAGCGGCCAAGAAGCTGGTCGGGGAGGTTTCTCCAAAGCCCCGCAAGTGAAAATCTATGTGGAGGAAGCCGTCTTCTCCCTTTTGCCGGACCTTACCCTTTTCTGCCTGGAAGCGGATCTGGGGAAATTGCGCGAAAACGGGCGCGAAGGCCTTGAAAAGGACTTCAGAACCGCCCTGGAACGCGCGCTGGAAAGGAGGAAGGAAAAGGATGAGGCGCTGCCTCCGGTTGATCCATTGCAAGCGTGGAAGAAAGTTTTTGGGAAGTTTACGTCGGAAAAAGGGGTAAAAACCTCATTTGAAGCCCTGCTTGCTTCTTCGCGTGCGGGGCGGCCGGAATCGCGGTGCCCCGTTGAAGAAGCCCAAAAGGCCGTTTCCCTGTATTTTTCGGTCCCGCTGTTTGGGCTGGATCTGCCTAAAGTCCAAAAGTTCTTAGGCCTGTGCCTGAGCCAGGGCCGAGATCCCTTCTTGGAGCCGGAAGGAAAAGAAAGCCTCACCCGGGAAGGGGAAATATGCTATATGGACAGGCAAGGGGCCCTGAGCCGCTGCATAAACTGGAAAAATTCGCCCCGGACGGCTCCGACGGGCCAAAGCCGGAAAGTGCTTTTCATTTCGGAATCCCCCGACAAAGACTCAAGGATGCGCACCGGAGAAGCCGTAAGGGACTTGGAAAGAAGGCTTAATTTCTACTTCGGAGCGGATACGAAGTCCTTCGTCCTGGATTCGATCCAAACCGCAAAAAGGATATGAAGGGCACAAAAAGTGCCCTGGATGCGAATCGAACGCACGACACCCGCTTTAGGAGAGCGGTGCTCTATCCACTGAGCTACCAGGGCAAATCTGTAATCATAATAACATGTATCTTTTATAAACTAAAATCCTCTATGTAAACCGCTCACTAAGGAGTCTGATGGGAAAAAGAAAGGATCGTCGATCTCCTGCCGCGGCCGCAGCCAACCTGCAAAAGGCCCGCGGGCGCAAATGGGGGTACAACATGGCGCAGGTAGACGAATTTCTTTCCAAGGCCCATAGGCTCTATGAACAGTCCCAGCCCTCCATGAGCCAGGAATCCGTACAGATTTCATCTTTTGATTTGCAAAGGGGGGGCTACAAGATAAGCGACGTCGACGGGGCCTTGATGCGGCTCGAGCAGGCCATTTCCGACAAGCACACCCGCTGGGAAGTGGAATACAGGGGCGAAAGGGGATGGATGGAAGAAACCCTGGGGCTGGCCCTCACTTTGAAGCCCAGGGAAATGGCGCCCCTGTGCAAAAGGTTCGACAAGGGCAAAAGAAAAACCGTTTCTTACGACAGGCAGCAAGTGGATCAAGTAATGGACGACTCTTGGTACACAATTTGCAAGCACCTTTCCATCCCCCCCGGCACGCGCCTGAGGGAGCCTATGGACGTAGACGCCATCGGGGTTTCCGACACTATTTTCACGCAGAGGAAGGGCAAGAAGGGGTACGGGGAACCTTCCGTGGACGCCTACCTCAACCGGGTGGTGCAGGTCTTAAACAGGATCGAGTCTTTTAAGCGGCTGGGATACAAAATGCCCGACGCCTCCACTATCCGCCCGGCCCGGAGGGGGTTCGTAGAAGAGATAGGCGAAGGGGGAAGGGAAAAAGAAGAAAAAGTCTACCTCCAGGCTCCGGCGGAACACGCGGATTTAGGATCTTTGGTGTCAAAGTCGGAGGAGGAGGGCGAAAAGACGCTCGTCTCCAGCCTCCCCGCCTCCCGGAAGGACCCTTTGGAAGAAGCCCTCCCCCCGCACATAGAGCCCCCAGCGGCAGAGGAGAAAGCCCCTTCCAGGGAACCCGTCCCGCGCCGCAGACACGCCCAGAGCAAAAAGTTCTTCGGGTTTTCCAGGCGAAACCCTTCCTCCAAGGGAGATGAAAAATAGCCTTCCTATGCTCCTTTCAGAAAAACCTCACAGAAAAAAACAGAAACACTATTGGTCCGCGGGGCTGCGCCTTACCAGCACCCTCTGCGTTTTTATAGTCCTTATGATCTTGCTGGCCCTAGCTTCCGAGGCGGCAAAGGTGAGCTGGAGCGACAAGCCTTTAAACCGCACCATACAGCCCGTGACAAGCGATACGGCTGTAGACATGGTTCCGGACTCAAAATCAGTTCAGTGCACTCCGGCCCAGAGAAGCCAGGAGGTGGGGCTGTGCGCCCTTTCATTGAAAACTGGAAAATACAAAGTGGGCTTAAAACTCGAGGAAATTACGGCCGTCCAGGAAAAGACGGGAGACAAGCAGAAGATAAGGATCCTGCTCCACTACCCCATAGGGGACAAGGGAAAGATGCCGGGCATAATCTTCCTGTCGGGCGCCGGGAGCGGGACGGCTACGGGCTCTTTCCAGAACCAGGCCTACTACTTTGCTTCGGCCGGATTTTTGGCTGCCACCATCGACAAGCCCGTCTGGCACACTACGCCCATTACGCGAGATTACCCTTCCATGGCCCGGGTTTACGATCAGGCCATAAATTTGATGCGCAAGTTTCCCGGGGTGGATCCTGACGCTATAGGCGTCCATGCCGACAGCGAGTCGGGGTGGATAGAGCCCTACATCCTCGACATGGATCACCGCATAGCTTTTCAAATCCTGGCCTCCCCAATGCTCTTTGAACCTAGAAGGGCCATGGCCTTCGTAGGGGCGCAGGACTTTTCCATAATCGGGGCCAACCCCGGGTACCAGTCCATGGTCAGGAAGGTTTTCAGCATAGATTTTCCGGGCCTGGGCCTTCCCAACGGGAACTGCAACCCTTTCAACTCCAGAAGCTTTGCCATCCCCACCTTCCTGGCCTATGGGGCCAAAGACGTCATGACTTCCCAAGTCGACGGGATGACAAAGATAATGCAGATGGCCCAAGAGGCGGGAAATGAAAACTTCGTATTGCGCGACTATCCGTTTGCAGACCACATCCTGAACATAGGGAACGGCGCTCCGGGGGACGTCACCCTGGCCGACCATTACCTTCAAGAAACCTTGGCCTGGAGCGCCGGGATCGTCCTAGGCTATAGGCAGACCGCCCCCAAAGTGGCGGGCCATGAAATCTACCAGTCCATAGGCCTTCCCGTCCTCCATTCCGATCCGGTCGGCATGTGGTACGCCATTGTGCTCCACGGACTTCTCATCCTCTTCATAATTGCTACGGCCGTTTACTCTTTAGTGGTCCTGGGGTACAAGATCGCGGCTTTGTGCAGGCATGACAAAAGGCCTGTGGCTTTCGCAAGAAATTTTGCAAAAGACATCTTCTTTTCCGCCCTTGCCAGCTTTGCGGCCTTATGGCTCTTTGTAGCCGCGGTGACCCAGATTGTGATAAGGGTGACCTTTCTGGCCTGGGGGGCGGCTCCCAAAATAGGCGGCATGGTCTATTGGAGCTGGTACGTGATACAGGCTGCGTGCGTGGTAGTGGTGTGGACTTGGTCAATGGTCATCACTTCGCTTTTTGAGGCCATGTCCCTCAAAGGGTGGTTTCGCGGAAAAAAGAAGCCCAAGACGCAAAAGCAGATTGAGTTCCTCCAAGCCAGGGGGCACTTCCTGGCATCAAGCAAAATGGGCATGGGGTACATAGTAGTCCTTGCCCTGACCATGCTCCTTGTTCTTTTAGTCTTGGCTTTCTGGGGGCTCTTCCTCTACTGATGCTCATCGAAGACGAAGGCATAGTCCTAAGGGAGTGGCCCTTAGGGGAGAACGGGGGCATTTTTTCCGTCTTGACCCGAAAGCACGGGAAAGTCAGAATGGCATCCAACGGCATTAAAAAAAACAGGTCCATGAGGGCGGCGGCGGCGCCGTTTATGAGGGACTCATTTATGTACTGGAAGGGGAAAAGCGAACTCGCCAGATTTTCTCAAGCCTCCCTGCTTTCGCCTTTCGGCCTTTTGCTTTCTTCCGACTACGATTCCTACCTTTCGGCCTGCCTTATGGCGGAGATAAGCGACAAGCTTTTCGAGCCCTCCCAGGGGGAGGAAAAAGACTACCTCCTCCTCTGGGGTGCCCTCTCGGCCCTCGCCAAAAAGAAGATGGCGGCTTGGAAAATCCTCCTTTCTTTCGAATTGCGCATTATTGCAGGGGCAGGATGGCGCCCTGAGACCCTCGAATGCGCCGAATGCGGAACCAAGGGGGACTTCCTCTCTTTCAGCCCCGAAAAAGGGGG
>JAFYJT010000009.1 GCA_017537945.1 Aeriscardovia sp. | reverse complement strand
GGGAATCGAGCCCCCTTCGCCCTTATTCTCCGGGGCGCAGCCGAACACCTCTTGGAAGCACTTTTCCGCTTTCAGGGCCATGGGGTTGTCCGGATCCATGGCCCACCCCGTGCCGGCTTCCAAAATCCGGACGTCTGTCTGGCAGCCGAAGGGGGGGTTGGCCAGTATGTAGGCCTTCAAAGCCTGGGCGGCCTCTTGGGCCTTTTGCAAGGGGCTCGTCCGGACGGAAAGCCTAAAGGCGCACTCGCTTGCCAGCTGGTTGAAGGCCTCTTTTACCGGCCTTATGTCCATACCCGTAAGCGCTATCGCAGGCTTCGTCCAGAGGCGCGAAGCCAGAGATCCGCTCCCGGCCAGGATGCAGGAAGGTAGGAGGGAGGCATCCTTCCTAAACTCTTCTTCGTTTAAGTCCCTCTTGAGGCCCCCTATGGGCTTCCCCTGCATAAGGCCTGGGACCCTGATGTTCCCTTCTTTATCGTAGAAGCTTGAAACCAGCATGCAGGAAAGGGTGTTGGCGTCCAGGACGGGCCCCCCAAAAGTGCCGGAATGTACGGGATGCTCCAGGCACCTTACTCTGACATCCATAGTGACGTTCCCGCGCAGGGAGGAAGTCAGGGAGGGGATCTTGGCCGACCAGTTGCTGGAGTCGGTGATAAACATTACATCCGCGTCAAAGTAGTCCGGATGGGCGTTGAGGAAGGGGACGAAGCTTGGGGACCCCACCTCTTCTTCGCCCTCTATGAAGACTTTGACGTTGCACTTGAGGTTCCCTTTTAAGGCGCTAAGGGCCCCTACATGGGTCATAATCCCCCCGCCGTCGTCGCTGGAGCCCCTCCCGTAGAGCCTTCCGCCTTCCACTACCCCTTCGAAGGGGGGAGTCCTCCAGAGGCCCCTGTCGCCTGCAGGCTGCACGTCATGATGGGCGTAAAGAAATACGGTTTTCTCGGCTCCTACATCCTTTTGGCCCACTACTTCCCAGGCCCCCGGGGTCCCGTCCTCCTGCACCGCCTGCTCTACCCGGGCGTTGTCTATGCCTGCGTCCCTGAGGCACTGGGCCACAAATTCGGCCGAGGACTTCATAGCGGGAGAAGTTATGCCTTCGGCCGAAACGGCTTTGAGGGAGATTTTCTTTTCCAGCTTGCACACGAAGCTCTCCCACTCGTCCCCCACCTTTTCAGAAATTTCTTTAAGCGCTCCGCCTTCTTCGCCCTCAGAGCCCATTGCACTTCACCAGCTTAAAAAGTAAATCAAGTCCCGCTTATAGGATACCTTTTTTATATGAAATGGAATTTCTCGGGCTTCAATAAAAAAAAGAACGAAGAGGAAGCCGCCCCGGTTTCCGGGCCCAGAACGCCGGGAATGAAAAAAGATCAGCCCACCCTAAAAAGGAAGGAAGCGCAGAAGCTGTCCTACCTCCCCCTCGTGCCGGATCCCAAAGATCGCAAGGAAAGAAACAAAGTAGAAAGGCGCAGGGTCAGATTAAAGCAGGACAGGGAATATGTGGCAATGGAGACCGGGGACGTGGCAAACATGCCCAAGGCCGAAAGATCGCCGATAAGGACCTTCACCAGGGACTGGATAGACGCCCGCTACAACTTGGGGGAATTCTTCATACCCATAGCCCTCATCCTCCTCATAGGATCCATCAGCCTTTCCTCCTTTTCTTCAGTTTTGGGATTTGTGCTGGCCATGATAATGTACGTGTACATGGCGGCCGTCCTGATAGACCTTATCGTCCTGTGGATTACTTTGAAGCGCAGCCTGCTAAAGCATGGGAAGTGGGACGGGAAAAGATCTACCCTCCGCAAGGAAAGGCTCCTTACTTACGCAATTTCTAGGGCCATCCAGATTAGGCGCTTCCGGGTCCCCAAGCCGGCGGAGAAAAAACGCGGGCATTGGCCCGATTGAAAATATCGGCCGTTTTACGCCGCATTATGCCGGGGTGCCACCCCTCCTTCCTGGTGGCTTCTTATAGACGCGTATATCACGGAGGCCAGATGAAGGGAAAGGGATTTCATCTCCTCCCGGCTTAAGCTTTTTAAAAGATCTAGGTGAACGAGAAGGGAAGTGCAGAACCCTACCACCCCCTCGAATAAAATCTTCTGCATATTGGTGAATTTTTCCAGATCCAGATTCCTGTATCTGACTATGTACTCCTTGAACCCCTCCCTGAAAGCCTCTACAAGGTACATGCTCCCGTGTGGCGAAATTAAAGTTGAAAGCCTCTGGGCCTTGACGGAATTCTGCCTGCAGATGGACTGCAGGTAAAAGCAGATTTGCTCGGCTGCAACTTCCATATCGTTTTCTTCAAAATTTAAAAACAGGGAGGTCAGATCGTCCCAGTTTTTAGCTTCAGCTTCGACCGCGTCCTTCGCCAGGTCCACCAGGTTCCTATAGTGGTAGTAAAAATCCCCCCTGCTCACGCCTGCACGCTCCAACAGCTCTGAAACGGAGATCTGGGCATAAGGCTTTTCTTCTAAAAGCGACCAAAAAGCGTCGTAAAGCCTTTGGACGCATCCTTCCCATACTTTTTTCGGCACGGGATATAGTTTATCCGTATTTAAACAAATTGTCTAAATTATGATACAATCTGTTTAAGTCTATGGCATTTAAACCGCTTTTGAATTGATTTAAATTCCTCCTCTCTTTGAATCGATATTTTTAGGAGCTTCATGACTGAAAAAGCAGGGCAAAAGGAACATCCTTCAGGGTCAAAGCTAATAAAATCCAAATGGCTTTCCCTGGTAGGCCTGGTGGTGGCAATTTCGGCCGTAATTATGGACGGAACCATAATGAACGTGGCCCTCCCTTCTATAATGCAGGTCTTTAATCTCAACGCCTCCAACGGAGAGTGGATAGTAAGCATCTACTCCCTTATTTTTTGCGCTCTTCTAGTGACTTCCGGCAGAATAGCCGATGCGGTCGGAAGAAAGAAAATGCTCGTATGGGGCTTGGTAGTCTTCGCGCTTGGGAGCGTGCTGGGAGCCATAGCGGGCAAATTTGGCGGATACGCCATGCTGATGACCGCCAGAGTCGTGCAGGGCATAGGGGGCGCCATGATCCTCCCCACCATTTTTTCAACCATGAACGCCATCTATACCGGGGGGATGCGCATCTTCGCCTTCGCCCTCTTCGGTTCCCTTATGAGCGCAATGTTCGGAGTAGGGCCCTGGCTTGGAGGCCTGCTCGTGACCTACGCCAGCTGGCAATGGGTATTTTGGATAGAAATTCCGCTTGCCGCCGTCAGCGCCATCTTCGTCCTCTTTACCATCCCCGATACATACGGCGAAAAATTCAAGGGCTTGGATGTCTTGGGGCTGATCCTTTCCATCATAGGATTTGGAGGATTGGTCTACGGCCTCATCGAAGGGAAAAGCATGGGCTGGTGGTTCGCCTCAAAGGGGTCGGCCAAATGGCTGGGGCTTTCAGTAGTGCCGTGGATTTTGTTCATTGGGATCGTTGCCCTCGTCCTCTTCGTACTCTGGGAAAACTACAGGGTGAAGAAGGGGTCTTCCTACATACTCGACCTCCACGTCTTCCACATCCACACTTTCTCCCTCTCGGTGGCAGTGCAGGTGGTCTTTAGGACCGGCCTGATAGGCATCCTTTTCATCCTTCCCCAATTTTTGCAAAACGTTTTGGGCATGAGCGCGCTGCAAGCCGGAGAAGTGACCTGCTGCACCGGATTCGCATCCCTTGTATCAGGCCTTTTGGCGGCCCCGCTCGTAAAGCTCACTTCCACTAAGACCGTGATAGTTTGGGGCATGGCGATTCAGACTATTGCCCTAGTGGGAATTTTCTTCCTGTTTAAAACCAGCTTTTCTCCCAGCTCATGGGCAATCAGAGGATGGCTGATAGCCTATGGGTTTGGCCTCGGGCTCACTTCCGCCCAGCTTTCGGCAATACTTATGAGCGGGGTGCCGAACAAATGGGGAGGGCAGGCCTCCTCTATCCAGTCCACCGCGGTCCAATTGGCCTCTTCTTTGGGGGTCGGAATTATAGCCTCCATCTTTACTGCCTTCCTTTGGACTGAAATACCTGCCGCCGTAAACAACACCAGCCTTTCACACCAGGAAAAACAGGCCGTGACGACTTCCGTTATAGCCACCCAGGGGAGCTCCATCCCTGAAATAGAAAAGGCCCTGGATCACAATCCTGACAAGGCTCTGATAGATTCGCACATAAAACGCGGATTTGAAAATGGCATTGCCGACACCACCCTGGTATCGGCCGCCGTACTGGCTGCCAGCTTTGTAATGTGCCTATGGTTTCCCGGGAAAAAGAAACTTGCCAAAGAAAGGGAAGCGACCGTCAAAAAAGACGAGGTTGAAGAGGAGGCGGGGATAACGGAGAGGGAAAAGGCCTTGGATTAGCTGTCGATGCCGCTCCTCCTCCTCAGCATTCTATTGTTGACTTTAATTTTGTTCGGGTCCACGTTCCTGGGTATCCCCTGCTGTTTTGCCTGCATGGTTGTGAGCCTGACATTAAGCTCGTTTAGCTCCATTTTTGTAAGTACTGCCTTTTTACGCATTATCTCCCCGCGCAGCTTGCTTATCTGAGTCCTTCCCTTGCCCGTGCCTACAAAGATCCTTATGACGGGGATTTTGCTTCCGGGCGCCACCCTGCGCAGTATCGCTTCCTGTTTGTCCATTTCGATGGAGAGCCTGGTTTTCTCCCCTTCGCCTACCAAATACATCCCGGCCCTTCCGGTTCCCCTCCAAAGCGCATCCCTTGTCTTGCGGTTTATCCACACAGGCTCTTCTGGGAATGAAAAATCGCCCCTGGTGATGGTCGAAAACACGGCTGGCGAAGCTCCAAATTGGCCTTCGAGCCTCTTGTATCCGGCCCGATCCGAAAGTTGGGTCAAAACGGCCGACGACACGGAAAAGCCCACGGCCACCCCGCACAAAATTACAAGGACCCAAATCCAGGCAATGGTGAACCTTACCCCAAAGCAAATGGCCAAGGCTATCCCTATGGGCGCCAGAAAAGCCAGAAGCATCCACCATGGAAGGGACTTGTTGGTCTTGTAAGTGAGCTTGTAAATTTGGAAAAGCTGCTTTATGGCGCCTTTTTTCTTCTTTTTGGCTTCTTCTCTTGCCATGACTTAGTCAATCCTTAACGACGTTGGGGATGCCTACAAAAACCCGTGCGTATTTGAACAGGTGTAAATAAATTTTAATCTTACCGCGTCATTTTTTTGACTAAGGGGAGCGCAGCCGGCTTTTAAAGATTTACAGCGGTCTGCGCTTCGGACTTTATGGTTTCTTCCGCCTCGCTTTCCTCTTTGACTTCCTTCTTCCCCTTCTCGCCGGGAAGGATCCAAGTGACAATCGCGCCACCCAAAAGGATCAAAGAGTCCACGCCCAGAGTGTTGGAAAGCCCCTCGGTAAATCCGGCGTCAATCTTGTTTTTAAATTCCTTTTGGAAGTAGGCGGGCGCTTCCCGGTATTCCCGGCTCCCTTCGAGTTCGGGTATGGCGCTTCCCGAGCTTCCTATGACGGCGCTGTCTATCGCCTTGGAGAATTGGTCGGGCAGATGAAGTTCGTCCACTTTGGGGGGAAGGGTGGCCCAGAGGAAGTCTACGAAGATTATTCCTATTACGGCTATGGCGAGGGCGGAGGCAAGCTGGCTTATCGTAGACTTCATGCTGCTTCCTTGGCCCGCCTTAATATCGGGGACGTCTACCATAATCACGCTCGTAAGCTGCGCCGAGGCGAAGCCAAGGCCGACTCCGTAAAGGGCGAGCCAGAGGTAGATGAGCCCTTCGATAGCCCCATGGCCGGGGCGGATGCTAAAGTAAAAGCCCGCCATGCTCCCAGCCTCAAACAGGAAGCCGGTAGAAATTACCGCCTTAGGTCCCGCGTACTTTACAAAGGGAGTGGCGAACCCCCCGGAGATAAAGGCTCCGGAAGCCATTACGCACAGCACGTACCCAGTTTCGATTGCCGAAAAGTTCAAAATGTTTTGAAGGTAGAGGGGCAGGAGGAAGACGAGCCCGTACTCGCCTACGGCGTTGGCAACGGATACGATGTTGCCGAAAGAAAAGCTGCGGTACTTAAAAAGCTTTACGCTCATAAGTGTGCTTTTGCCGCGGCTTTCAAGTATCACTTCCAATATGACGAAAAGGATCAAAGCCACTATGCCGGCCAAAAACACCCAGGGGATCCGGCTGAGCCCTGCAGCCCAGGGCTTGGTTCCGGCCTTGGGATACCACCAGCCGTAATTTTGCCCCTCAATAAGCCCGTAGACTACAAAAATGAAGCCGAGGGTAGAGAGAACGAAGCCGCCGAAGTCGAATACGCCTTTGATTTTTTCCCCGTGGCTTTCAGGGATGGCGTACCAAACCAAAAGGAATACCACGCCTGTCACTATCACGTCGAACCAGAAGACCCAGCGCCAAGTGGAGTAAGTAGTGAAAAGGCCGCCAATCAGGGGGGCTATCCCCGCCGCTACGGCTATAGAAGAACCATAGGTGGCAAAGGCTACGATTCTATATTTGCCCTTGAAAAAAGTGTTGATTGAAGAGAGGGTGGTAGGGAGGATCATGGCGCCGCCCACCCCCTGGATGAACCTTCCCACCAGGAGGGGTGCCAAAGAGGGGGAAAGCGCGGCGACGATGGATCCGGCCAGGAAGACCAAAAGGCCTAGGCCCATCATCTTTTTGCGGCCGATATGGTCGGCGATCCTGCCGAAAGTTATGAGCAAGGAGGCGAAAACTACAGAGTATAAGTCCACTACCCATTCCACAGCGGCAAAGCCCAAGTGCAGATCGGTCATTATGGCGGGCATGGACACGTCCACGATGGTCAAATCCATGATGATTATGGAAACCGCCATGGCTATCACGAAAAGTATCAGCCATAGGCTCTTACCGTTTGAGGCCACGGCCTTCTCCCTTGGCTTCCTTGCGGCCTTCTCCTTCATCAAACACCTTCTTCCGTAAATCTGGCGGATAAAATGACAGTGTGTCAATTACTAACAATACAATATAGCACAGCGAGTCCGAAAATGAAGCGGGAAGCTAGGCCAGGAGTTTTGAAAGGGCCCCCCTAAGCCTCCCTACGCATTCTTCCACATCCGATCCGTTGTAAATGGAGCGTATGGTCTCGTGGCACAGAAGCGACACGGCCCAGGCCACGGGGCTTCCCGCTTCCTCGTTCCAGATTTCCTGGGTGGCTTTGGCGTTGTCTACGAAGGCCCTGGCAAAAAACTTCATATACCCTTCGGATTCCGTAGATCCTACAAAGGCTTTTACCGCTTCGACATACTTGTCAGGATTGTCCGCTTCAAGATCGCCCGGATTGGACAGGTGCACCCTGCATATAATTTCCCGGCACATATACAGATATGCGTCTTTTAGGTCGGAAAAGTAGACGTAAAAAGCGCCCCGGGAAATCCCCGCCTCCTCCACAATCCTGCTCACGGTCGCTTCCGAAAGCGGGTGGGAGCTAAATTCATGCAAAAGCGCCTTTTCTATAGCGGCCTTCTTTGGGCTTTTAAGCCGGGCGAAAGTGGACTTTGTCACGACCGCCCATCTGCCTTCATGGAGGCGTCTATTTTTTCGGCAAGCGAAGAAAAAATATTGGCCAAGGGGGTGGGGCGCAAAGAGCCGTCCTCATTTAAGACGGCGGGCCTCCCCTCGTCGCAAAGCATTGAAATATCGGAATCCAGCGGAATCTGGGCCAATAGGGGGACGGGCTGCCCGGTAGATTCAGACAATATCTCGCTCGCTTTCTCGCCGCCCCCTTTCCCGAAGGGGAAGCTTTTTTTACCCCCCTCCTGGGAAAAGGCCATATTCTCCACTACCCCCAAGATCCTCTCATTGAACCTGGAGAAGGCCACCGCGCTCCTTGAAGCCACAAGGGAGGCGGAGATCTGCGGGGTCGTCACTAGGAGGCAGCCGGCCGAAGGCAGCATTTGGGCGCAGGAAATCACCATGTCGCCCGTGCCGGGGGGGAGGTCTACGATAAGGATTCCGATATCCCCCCAAAGGGTCTTATTTACAAATTGGGAAAAAGCCTTGGAAAGGCGCGGCCCCCTCCATAGGATGGGCTTGTTGTCGGGAGCGAACATCCCTATGGAAACCGCCTTTATGCCCCAGGCCGACGCGGGTATCAGCATGGAGTCCACCGTCTTCGGGCGTTCGGTTATTCCAAGCATGGCATGAAGCGAATAGCCGTATACGTCCGCGTCTATCAGCCCCGGCTTTTTGCCCCTGGCTGCGTAAGTGGCCGCAAGGTTTAAGGCAATTGAAGACTTTCCGACCCCTCCCTTCCCGCTTGCCACTGCCAGTACGGGGATGGAGGGATCCTCCGGGGAAAAGTTGTGCCGCTCCATAAGCGCGTCCAGCTTGGCCTTGTCCATAGGATGGAGCTTTACGGAGGGGATGACCTTTATAAGGGGGGAGCCTATGGAGGAAACCGCCCGGGAGATCTCTTCCTCCAGTTCCTCCGGGAGGTCGCCCCCTTCTTCGGGCACTTCTATGTCCACGTTCACTTCATAGATGGCTTCCTTGGAAAAGATGGAGCGGCGCTTGACTGCGCAAATGGACGAAATCATGTCGAAGTGGGAAATTTCAATCCCCAGCCTTGGGGAGATGATGTCCCTTATCTTCCCGAAGGCCTCTTTCTCTATCCTCAGCTTCTCCTTGTCGGAAGTGGGAACGCACACTTCTTCCGGATTTTCGCTTTCCCCACTAGCTTTGGTTTTCATCCAATTTCCCACTTTGCCCCCTCAAAAGCCTTTCAAATTCCTCTTTTCCTATGATCCTAATCCCAAGCTTTTCGGCTTTCGCCAGCTTGGATCCGGGATTTTGGCCTGCAAGAAGGTAATTCGTTTTAGAGCTTAGGGAGGAAGAGACTTTTCCTCCAGCCCCTTCTATCATTTTTTCCGCTTCGGATCTGCCTAGCCCTTCCAAGGTGCCCGTCAAGGCGAATGAAAGACCGGAGAGGGCCCCATGGGCTGCGCTTTCCCCTCCCTTTCTTCCAAGGCCTGCCCGGATCCAGGAAGAAAAGATTTTCCCTTCGAAGCTCTCCGGATTCCTGGCTGCCTTGAAATAGCTGAATATGGCCATGGCCGTCTTTTCACCCACGCCCTTTACCGACTCCAGCTCCCCGAGCCCCGCGCGCTCGATTTCCCCAATGCTTCCGAAGTGTGAAGAGAGGAGCTTTGCAGTATTTGGGCCTAAATGCTTTATGCACAGCCCTGAAAGGAACCTTGAAAGATCGACGTCGCGGGCCCTGTTTATCTCTTCCAGCATCTTTTCGGCGTTTGCGCGAATCTGCCCCGAACCGGACCGGAAGATAGGGACCCTGTCAAAGTAGCCCGACCCCCCTACGATGCGCTTCTCCTTTTTCCCGTCCTTTTCAAATAAAGCAACTTCAGGGATTTCCCTCCACACTTCAACTTTTCCCAGCTCTTCCGCACTTAGGGAGAAGAGGCCCGCTTCGCTTACAAGCAGAGGCTCTTGGGGGGAGGGCAAAGGGGCCGAGGAAGAAGGGGGGAGGGATCCGGACTCGACTTCTTTTAGGCCCGGCCTATACTTTTCCGGGGCAGGGCGCCCCTTTTCCGGCCACGCCAGGGCGCAGGCGCTCTCCTCCCCCAATTCGTCTATGTCGAAAATCTTCCTCCCGGCTATGTAAAGGAGCCTTCCTACGATTTGGGCCGGGCAGCTTTCCCGGTTGGGGCAGTATAGATCCGCCCCCTCCCCTTCGTCCCCCCTCACGAGCTCCGATCCGCAGTAAGGGCATTTTGCAGGCATTGAAAAAGCGCGGACGCGCGCCGGATCCCTGGCGGAAAGGACTGGGGAAACCACTTCCGGTATGATGTCTCCGGCTTTTTTAATTACTACCGTGTCCCCTATCATGATCTGCTTTTTCTCCGCCACTTCCCCGTTGTGCAGCGTAGCCCTGGAAACGGTGGAGCCTGCCAAAAGGACGGGTTCCAATACCGCTATGGGCGTCACTTTCCCGGTGCGCCCCACTTGGATGCTCACGCCCTTTAGAAGCGTATGCGCTTCTTGGGCCGGGTATTTGAAGGCTACCGCCCAGCGGGGGGCGTGGGAAGTGGCCCCGAGCCTTTCTTGGAAAGAAAGCTCGTTTACTTTTACCACCATTCCGTCGAGCGGGTGCTCCAGCGAATTCCTTTTGCCCCCCAGCCTTTCGGCCATGGCCCATACACCCTCAAAAGAGCTTTCAAGCGACCTATGGGGCGAGACGGGTATCTTGCAGTCCTGGTAAAAGGCGTAGATCTCGGAAAGGAGGGAGGGGGGCTCGCCCTTCCATGCCGCCTTCCCCACCCCGTGGGCAAGAAAGGTCAGCCTCCTCTTTAAAGGATCTTCCCGAAGGTTTTTCTGCCTCAGCGCCCCGGCGGCGGCGTTTCTGGGATTGGCGAAAGGGGCCTTGCCCTCCCTTTGCCGCTCCCGGTTCAGTTCGTTAAAGTCGTCAAACCTCATGAACGCTTCCCCCCTCACTTCAAGGAGGGAGGCCCTCCCCTTCACGGCGAGCTTTTGGGGAATCGAAGGGATGGCCATGACGTTTCCGGTTATGTCTTCCCCCTCCACGCCGTCTCCGCGGGTGGAGGCCGAAGTCAAAATTCCGTCCTCATAAACCAGATCTACGGCCAGGCCGTCTATTTTCACTTCGCAGCTTACTTCCAAGTCCTGCTCCTGGAGGGCCAGGGAAGTTTCCTCGTACCACTTTTTCAGTTCTTCTTTGGAGAAGACGTCTTCCAAGCTGAGCATTTTGGAGGGGTGGAGGAGCGTTTGCCCGCGCGCGGGGGCCCCTACCCCCGCGGAAAGGGGGGAAGCAAGGGAGGGCCATATCTCTTCGAGCCTTTTAAAGGCCGCCATACGGGCGTCGTAAGCGTTGTCGGAAGCCAACGGATCTTCGGAATTGTAGTAAAGATCCCTGTCGCGCTCTATAAAAGCGCCCAGGGCTTTATAGAGCTTTCCGGCCTCTTCCAGGCTGAGTTTTTCCAGATCCTTCCCCCTTAGGACTTCCACATCCTGATCGGTCCCAAGGACCGCGTCCCCCTCACTCATCCGCTTCATACATCCTCTGCTGGCCCTTTACTCCCAGGAACCTGAACGGCCCCGAAAAGTACCTCTTGTCGCAGACGTAGTCCTGGGGGGAGGAAGGTGGGAAATCGGAAAAGAGGTGCTCGTACTCGTCTATTCCCACTTTCCTCCTCCCTTCCAGCATTTTCAGGTGCCTTTCAGGAGAAAGGCGGGACAGGTACCCCTCCTTTACCCTGGCGCTAAAAAGTTCGGCTTCCGCTCCGGAGCCATATGAAAAAAGTGCGATTCTGGAGCCGGCTTCCAGAGCCTCGCCCTCTAAAAGGCTGAGGAGCGCCAAATAAAGGGAGCCTGAATAGATATTTCCCACCCGCCTGGAGTAGGCCGCCGAAGCCTCGAATCTTTCGGAAAGCATGGAGGCCGTATCGGGATCGGCCTCCTTTAGGGCCTCCCGCAGCGCCTTGAGGCCCATTTTGGAAAACGGAAGGTGGAAGAGGAAGGCTTCGAAATCCTGGATGCTTCTTCCCGTCTCCTCCCTGTACCTTTTCCAGAGCCTGGAAAAGAACTCAAGGTAGACCTGGGTGGAGTACTTCCCATCCACCAGGGCGCAATTGGAGTAAGGGGGCCTCCAGAAATCCTCCGCTTCGGCCGTGAGGAAAACCCCGTCGTCTTCAATTTCCAGTATTGCGGGGCTTGAAGAAACGAGCATGGCTACCGCCCCGGCCCCCTGCGTGGCCTCCCCCGGGGTATTAAGGCCGTAGCGGGCTATATCGCTTCCTATGACAAGGACCTTCTTTCTGGGGCGCTTCGAAACGTAGTCAAGGGCCCAGGAAAGGGCGGCGGTGGCGGCATAACAGGCCTGCTTGACTTCCACGCACCTGATCCTGTCGGGAAGGCCGAGCAGTTCCTTAACGTATACGGCTCCTGCCCGGCTCGCGTCCACCCCGCTTTCGGTCCCCAAAAGAACCATGTCGATTGGGTCCATGTCCTCCCCTTCAAGCGCATCTTTGGCGGCCGCGGCCGCCAAAGTAACCGCATCCTGGCTGGAAGGGGCCACGCTCTGTTCGCTTTGGCCTATTCCGATTATGTACTTTTCAGGATCCACGCCGCGCCTTTGCGCCAGATCGCGCATGTCCAGGAAAAGCCCGGTGGTGGCAAAACCCATCCGCTCTATGCCTACTTCACTCATCTTCCTCCTCGTCTTCGGGAATGTCGTTTCCGCGCATGCGCGCAAGTTTGATTTCCGCCTGCCTTACGGTCCGCTTTGGATGAGACATCATCTGCTCTGCCACTTCCCTGATTTCCTCCCCCTGGGCGCCCGCGGCCCGGGCGAGGTTGTAGCTTCTAAGCTTCAAGTGTCCCTGCGTGATTCCTTCCCCGGCTATGCTCCTTAAAGCCGCCAAGTTCTGCACAAGCCCCACTGCGGCAAAAACTTCCTGAGTCTCCCACAGATCCTCTGCCCCCAGTATCCTTTGGCAGAGCTCCGGGGTGCCCAAAGTCTTTATGGAAAAGCCCACCCTTCCTATGGCCATAGGCATGAAAAGCTTGCCTTTTAGGATCTTCTTGCGGGTCCCCTTTTTGAAATACCAGGTCGACAGGGGCTTATAAGCTCCGTTTCTGGCGGCGTACCAATGGGCCGCAGCCTCTATGGCGCGGGTGTCGCTCCCGTTGGCCATGCCGCAGGCTACCACGCCGTTCATTATCCCTTTGTTGTGAGTGACGGCCCTCGTATCATCCAGTTCGCTCCAACGGCTAAGGGCCACAATCTTTCTGGCTATGCTCAGGCCCGATTCGGTCTTGGTTTCCAGGCTTTCGGGGTCTATTTCCACTCCCGATCCTACGGTTTGAAGTTCCGCGTTAGACAGAATGGCCGCCAAAGGCTTTATCCCCAAAAGCCCTTCCAAGTATTTTGCTTCCGCTTCGCTAAGCTTGTTGGCTATATTGGCCCCCATGGCCTCCCCGGTCCAAATCCAGAGGCGCACTTTCCAAAACTCCCCCTTGTGGATCGGGACGCACATCACCCCCTCTATCCCGCCGTTGTGATGGGTGAGGGTGGGGACGGCCTTTTGCATAACCCGCACCATGTCCTTATTGTGTTCTTCCACCCTTTTCTCAAACTCTTCCTGCTGGGCGGGGGACACTTTCTGGAAGACTATATCGGCCGGAATCACCCTCACCGGCCACATGGCCGAAACTACCCCTCCGTTTTCTCGCGCTATTTTCGCTCCTGCGCAGGCCGCGGCCACCACGGAGGGCTCTTCGGTCGCCATAGGCACGTTGTACTCCTTGTCGTTCACCACAAGGCCCCTTAAAAGCCCTATGGGGATCCCCATTATCCCCACCTGGTTTTCTATCATGCCGTCCGCGGCGTATTCGCGAAGCAGGGGGGTGAGGCGCAGGAGCCTTGCGTCATTGTGGGTAATATAGCCCTCCCTCTCCAGAAAGTCCCTTCTTTCTTGGGGGGTGAGTTCGTAAAACTTCATACCAGGCTCACTTTCATAGCAATTCCCATTCCTCCCCCAACGCAAAGGGAGGCGACCCCCGTTTCAAGGCCGCGCATTTTAAGGGCGTGGATAAGGGTGACAAGGATGCGCGCCCCGCTGCACCCTAAGGGGTGCCCCAAGGCAAGGGCGCCCCCGTTTACATTCACTTTTTCCTCGTCCAGGCCCAGATCCCTTATTACCGCCACGCTCTGGCTGGCAAAAGCCTCATTAATTTCAAAAAGGTCTATGTCTTTTAGGCAAAATCCCCCCTTCGTCGCCAGTTTTTCCATGGCCGGGGCGGGGGCGTACCCCATGAGGGCCGGTTCAAAGCCCACTTGCGCGAAGGAATCTATCCGGGCCAGCGGCGGAAGCCCGAGTTCATAGGCGAGGCTTTCCCGGCAGAGAACCAGGGCCGCGGCCCCGTCGCTCAAAGGGCTGGAGTTTCCCGCCGTCACGCTCCCGCCTTCCTTAAAAGCGGGCTTTAGGGAGGAAAGTTTTTCGAGGGAAGTGACCCTTATGGATTCGTCTTCATCCCGCTTTTCCCCTCCGGCCTCCACGGGGATTATTTCCTCCTTGAAGTTTCCATCTTCCCGCGCCGCGGCCGCCTTCTTTTGGGAAGAGAGGGCGAAAAGATCTTGCTGGTAACGGGAGACGTTATATTTTTCCGCCACATTTTCCGCCGTTATCCCCATCGAAAGCCCTGAAAACGCATCCGAAAGGCCGTCTTTTTGAAGGCCGTCCTGCGCCTCCATGGCGCCGTACTTTTTCCCCCACCTCATATCCATATAAAAGGGCGTCCGGCTCATGGATTCTGCCCCTCCTACGAGGGCGGCGCCGCATTCGCCTAGGGCGATCTCGTCCGAACCGATTTTTACGGCCGCCATCCCTGAGCCGCAAACTTGGTTCACGCTAAGCGCGCAAGACGAAAGGGGAAGCCCGGAAGAAAGCGCGACCTGGCGGGCCAAATTCTGGCCAGAACCCGCCTGCACGGCATTGCCCCAAACGCACCTCTCCACCTTTTTGGGATCCATTCCGCTCCTTTTAAGCGCCTCTACGGCGCAGGGGACGGAAAGGTCCAAAGAAGACTCGCCTTTAAACATGCCGCCGAACTTGCCTATCGCCGTCCTTATGGCGCTCAAAACTACAACTCCCACTTTTCTCCTTTTTCCCATTTTATTATCGCCGCCATTTTTAACAATTTTGGAGCCGGAAAAAGGAAAAGCGCATTTTCAATGCGCAAAAATGGAAAGCGCGCGGGTTAAGCGAAGAGGGAAGAGGCAATGCGGGATAAAAGCGCCCCGTCCGGGAGGGTGGAAAGGGACTTTAAGATCCCTTCAGCCGGTACGAAAAGCCCGTAGTCCACAAGGGCCTCGGCCGCGCCTTTAGCCACCTGCACGCCGGGAAGATCTGGGTAAATGGGGATGGAGCGCTCTTTAAGGAGCCCCAAAGCCTCTTGGGGGGTGGGGAGGAGGAAGTGGGACGAACGGGCCACTTTCTCAAGGACCCAGCTTTCAGTGCGTATCGCTTCTTCAGAGCTGTCGAGGGCGAAAGCCATGCGGTAGCAGGCGGCCGCCACGTCGAGGGCCCCCCTCATCCAGTAGCAGTAGCCTACATTCCTGTATGCCATGGCTATATGCTTGCCTTCCACCGCCACTTCCAGCATATTCCTTGCCGCAGCTTCCGAAGCCTCCCAGTCCCTAAGGCGCGAAAGCTCCTTGTACTGGTTGAGGTGCGAGAGGGGGGTGGCGGGCGCGTGGAGCACCTGCCAGTTGGCCTGTTCGAGCGCCCCCTCCCCCCCTTGCTTTGAAATCATTTCTTCCAAGGCCACATGGGCTGCAAAGAGGGAATTGGGAAGGAGGACGGTGTATTCGCCTCCCGAAGACAGGAGCTTGTTGTAGATGACCCTTTCGGCATAAGTGTTGAAATAACGGGCCGGGGCGAGGGGGAAGAGGTCGAACCCCCTCTCGGCCTTTTTGACTTTCTCTTCCAGGAGGCGCACCCCGCTGGCCCCTGCAAATTTATCGGACAGAAGGCTGTCCGCCTCTTCCTGCGCCGCTTTTATTTCCTCCTCTATGGAGAAGTCGAAACCGGCTATCGGCGCCCCCTGCCTGATTAGGGAAGCCGCCAGGCCCCCGGCCTTTTTTAATTCTGGATCCGGCATAAGCTGGCAGATGGACTCGACTTTTTCCACCGCCTGCGCCTTGCTCATCTTCCCCCCCTCTACAAGGCTGGCAAGGGATGCGAAAGTCCTGCACGCCTTCCACAAAATCCCCTTCCTCTCTATAGACAAGTCTGCTACGAAGGAAGTTCCGAGGGCCGGCGCGAACTTCCTAGGTATTTCTTCCCAGCTAGACTCGGGGATTTGGGAATGCCGGGGCGCAGCAAAGGGGGGCCGGCGCCAGGAGGGGGAGGAGAAGAAGGGGGAAAAGTAGGGCCCCTTGACCGTTTGGCCTGCAAAGCGGGCGGCAAAAAAGCTTTCCGCGTCCTCTTCTGCGCCCTGCTTTAAAAAGGCCTCCCTCTCAAAGCTCCCTTTGGCCAGGAAGGCCCGCTTTGCCGCCCTTGGCCAGGAAGGCCCGCTTTCAATAAAAAGCTCCACTTTCCTTATGGCGCTGTCCATGCCGAAGGCTACGGCGCATAAGGCCCTTGCCACGGCGAGGGAAAAAAGGAACAGGAGGTAGCGGCGCCCCAGAGGGTGGGGGACCAGAAACTTCGGAATGCGCTCGGCACTGCCTACGTTCAAAATTAGGGCCGCCGCGCCGGGGGGGGAAGACAAAAGGATGTTGTATTTGACGGGCATAGGCAGCCGCAATGAGTCTGCCACGGAAAAGAAGACCTTGCGGCAGTCCCATTCCCCTTTTGGCTCCGGGGAAGAGTCCGAGGCTTCCAAGGCCCTGGCGGAAGCAAAATCTGCCAATTTGGAAACCTCCCTGAAGCTGGAAGCGGAAAAGGGGTCCTTTAAAGCCCCCTCCATGACGTCCAAGAACTTCCAAAAATCCAAAGGGAAGGGGGCCAGGCCGGCTGCAAAGCGGCAAAGATCCAGGCGCGCCCCCAAGTCTTCCATAATTTCTTTGTTTTCTTCAATGGAGGAAGAAAAAGCCCAATAACCGTTTTTTAGGGAAAGGGAAATGGAATCCAGGGATTCCTTACTGCTAAAGGCCTTGCGCAAGCCCGCGTCCATAAGCGAAAAATAGGCGGCCTCCTCAAATCCGCATGAGGAGAGTCCAAAAGCGCGGCAGGCCTTCATTTCCTCGCGCATGCTCAAAATCGCGCTTCCGGGAGACTGGGTGAGGAAATGGTAAAGCGTAGAGCTCTCAGGGGAAAGGAGGGGGAAGCCAGAAAGGAGGGCGGGAAGGTAGGCTCCCATGAAAAGCGTGCCGAGGGCGGCAGGGGCCGAAAGGGAGGAGAGGGCGCATTTTGGCAAAGGGAGCCTGAGGCCTTCGATCCCCCACTTTCCCCCTTCTTTTTTCACCCTCCCCAGGGTTAGGAAATTTCCAAAAGAATCGGGCACTTCGGCTATCTGCCCCCCTTGGCCGTCCGGCCTCAAGGTCAATGCCTCTATCCTCTTTACAAAGCCCTTTTTTAGCTTGGGGAGGGGCCTTATTTGGTTTCCTTCGGCCAAAGCCAGAGGCAGGATGCGCGATCCTTTGGCAAATCCCATGGCGATCTTTTTCCCCGGAAGGACGCAGTATCCTACCCCGATCCCGAGGCCCAGCGGAAGCGCGCGCACACGCAGGGGGAAGGGGGCCTTTTTCATGCCTGAAAGCTTCGAAGCCAAAAGCCGCATCTGCCTTCCCGCTTCCTTCTGCGCGGCTCCGAAATTCCCTTCAGGCTTCATCGCTCTTCATCTGCGGGGAAAAGCCCAGCTCTTTTTTCGCCCTGGAAATCGAATAAGGGAATAAGAACTTCTCGCAGTTGTCGTTGGAGCTAAATGAGCGGGTTATGCATTTGTCGATGTAAAGGATCCCGCAAAGGTGGTCTGCTTCATGCTGGAAAATGCGAGCCGGCCATCCGTGAAGCTTTTTCATATGCTCCTCTCCTCCTTCGTCTTCCCACCTGGCCTCTATATCCAGATATCTTCCTACTACCGCCTGGAAACCCGGGAGGGAGAGGCACCCCTCGTAGAAGTACGCTTTTTTGGACGTTATAGGCTTGTAAGAAGGGTTTAAAGCCACTAGGAAGGGGAGTTCGGCAAACTCCCTATCGTCTTTTCTCGCCTTTTCCATCCTCCCTCCCTCCCTCAGCTCGATCTGGGCCCCTTCGCCTTTCCTCTTCGCCCCCGCCACGTGGTCTTCCATTATGGCAAAGGAGAGGGGGAGCCCCACCTGCGGGGCGGCCAGCCCCACGCCAGGCTTTGAAAGCATGCACGACCTCATTGCATGAAGGAGTTTTTTGAAAGTTTCATGGGCAATCTGCCCTTCATACTTCTGGCACTTTTTCCTTAGTACGGGGTCTCCTACTTCCACTACGGAAAGCCCCTTCCATTTGGCCCTCTTTACAGTCTTTTCAACAATTTTCGTCAGGCTTTCGTCCACAACCATTTGCGCGCTGTCCCTTCCGGAATCTTAAAGCTTATTTTACCTGTTGGGGCCTTTGGCTCTTTGCTCTGGGTTAATAAGCCAATCATAAAAGCCATAGAAATAAAATGAGTAAATAAAGGCACAAGGTCGGGGAGGAAGATGAAGGCAGATTTTGAAGGGGCCTGCGCCGTCGTGACGGGGGCGGGCAGCGGAATCGGGAAGCTCATAGCCAAAAAGCTGGCGTCCGGGGGGGCGAGGGTGGCGGCGTGGGACATAAACGGCCCCTCCGCCAGGGAGACTGTAAAAGAAATAACGGACGTGGGAGGGGAAAGCGCGGCCTTCCAAGTGGATTGCGGGGACTTTGGGCAGGTCTTAAAAGCCTCAAAGTCCTCCATGAAATTTTTGGGCAGGCTGAACATCCTCGTAAATGATGCGGGAATAGTGGCCGGAAAAAGCTTCGAAGAACTGACCGAAACGGAAGTGGAAAAGGTCTTTAGGGTAAACTCCCTCTCCCTGTTTTGGACCAACAAGGCCTTTTTGGAGCACCTGAAGAAGTCAAAAAGGTCCATCAGCGTCACAGTGGCCTCTGCGGCGGGCCTCATAGGGAGCGCGCGGCTTACTGCCTACAGCGCCAGCAAATTTGCCGCCGTGGGATTTACGTGCGCTCTAAGAAACGAGCTGAAAAAGGAAAAGTGCGCGGTAAAAACCCTCCTGGTATGCCCCTTCTACATAGGGACCGGGATGTTTGAGGGGGTCAAATCAAAGTTTCCGGCGCTCCTGCCAATCCTCAAACCTGAAACGGTGGCCGACAAGATAGTGGAAGCGATAAAGGCGGGGAAGGAAAGGCTGGTGCTCCCTCCCTTCGCCGCCCTGGCAGGGTTTATCGCCAACGCCCCCGTGCCCATTGCAGACAGGGTGGAAAACATTTTTGGCATAAATTCTTGCATGGATGAATTTGTAGGAAGGAAAAAAGAAAATGACGGAATCTAGCTTGAGGACCATAGACGAAACGGTTAAGAAGATGGAGGGGAGCTTCAGGGCACAGGACTGCCTCCCCCTTTCCCACCGCGCGTCCCAGCTGTGCGCGCTTAGGAGGATGCTAAGGGACAACGCGGAAGAACTGTGTTCGGCGGTCCATAAGGACCTGGGCAAGCCCCGGGAAGAAACGCTGATGATGGAAATAGGGCTGGTCATAAACGAAATAAATTACGTCCTGCCCCGGATGAGGTGCTGGGCGGCCAGGCACTACCTGCCTTCCCCCTGGACCCTCTGGCCCGCCTGCAGCTGGACCAAGTGCGAGCCTGAAGGCGTGGCCCTGATAGTTTCCCCGTGGAACTACCCAATCCTCCTCTCTTTGGAGCCTATGGTGGACGCGATCGCGGCAGGGTGCCCCGTAATCCTCAAGCCTTCAGACCTTTCGCCTAACACCAGCGAAAAACTTGAAGAGCTTTTAGGCGAATACATGGACGAGAACCAGGTCCAAGTCCTTCAAGGCGGAAGGAGCGTCAACCAAAGGCTCCTCACCCACCATTTCGGGCGCCTTTTCTTTACGGGCGGCAAAAAAGTAGGATCCATACTCATGCAGCTGGCGGCAAAAACCTTGACCCCGGTCACTTTGGAACTGGGAGGGAAAAGCCCCTGCTACGTGGGCTCCTCCTGCAAGCTCAGGGCCGTGGCCAGGAGGATTGCCTGGGGGAAGTTCATAAACGCGGGCCAGACCTGCGTAGCTCCCGACTACTGCCTGACCACCAAGGAGCTGGCAGGCCCGTTGGCTGAAGAAATAGGCAAGGCCCTCGAAAAGTTCTTCGGCCCCGATCCTAGGGAAAGCGGGAGCTACGGGAGGATAATAAATGAAAAGCAGCTCGACAGGCTAATTTCCCTCCTTCCCAGTTCCGATCCTCTGGCCGGCACCCTGGCCGTGGGGGGAGGCTTCGACAAAGACGATCTGTACCTTGCCCCCACCGTGCTTTTAGATTCGGATCCTGGCTCCAAAGTAATGCAGGAAGAAATTTTCGGGCCAATCCTGCCGATAGTTTGCGTGGAAGACGCGGTGGGCGCCATAGACTTTATTAACGACAGGCCCAGCCCCCTGGCCTTGTACGTATTCGAACGCAACCCGAAAATTCTTAGGATGTTTGAAAAAAAGACCCAAAGCGGATCCTTGGAGTTTAACGTCACTTTGACCCAGCTCTCCTCCAGCCGCCTGCCCTTCGGGGGGATTGGGGCCAGCGGGATGGGCCACTACCACGGGAAGGCGGGCTTTTTGGAATTCAGCCATACGAAAAGCGTTATGGAAAAGCCGCTCTGGCCTGAAACCCTAAGATTCGTCATGCCCCCTTATGACAAGCTAAAAGACGCCCTGGTGTCGGTGGTGAGTAAAACGCCGTTTAAAAGGTAGGAGCATAAAAAAGGGGGCGCTGCCCCCCTTTCTTTTATGGCGTTACTTTAACGAGTCGTTGTAGGCTTCCACGGCCATACGCCTCTTGGACTTGGCGAGGTTGTCTTCGATTATCCCCCTGAGGGCCTTAGGGGCGTCCGGGTTGGCTGCAAGCCACTTTTCCCCCGCTTCCACCACTTGCGCGCTGGGGGCGTTGTAGGGGTAGAGGCTGTAGTAGCTGACGCAGGATCCCAACAGGGTCTCGGCCATATGGAAAGTCCTCTTGCTCCATATGGAGTTGATGTTGTCAAAGTAGAGGTCCACATAAGGCTCGTAAAGGGCGGGATTTTCGTCGCCTGCAAACCCTGCCACTATGCAGCCCAACTGGGAGTTGGTAAGGCTGAGGTTGTTAAGGGCCTGGTCCCAGGCCCAGGCTTTCGCTTCCCTAGTAGGCTGGATCGCCCTGGCTTTGTAGGCAAATTCCTTGTTTTGCATGGATTCGTCCATGGAGAGCTGCTGATCGATTTCGTTTCGATCCACGGCCCCCACGTGGGCCAAGGCTATCACAATGCTCCAGCGCATATTGTTGTCGACTTCAAATCCCGGCAGGCTTACGGCGCCGCTCAAAAGCCCTCTGGCATTGCCTTCAATTGCGG
>JAFYJT010000001.1 GCA_017537945.1 Aeriscardovia sp. | reverse complement strand
CCATCCTGTAGCCTAAAGAAAAGTTGCGGCTTAAAGGGCTGGAAGAGGTGCACACAAGATCCCCCACCCCGGCCGGCCCCTCCATGGTTTCGCTTTTCCCCCCCAGCTTTAAAGAGAGGGCTTCGATTTCCGAAAGCGCCCAGGAAATCAGGGCCGCGGACGTGTTTTCGCCGTACCCTGCCCCTGCAGCCATCCCGCAGGCTATGGCCGCCACGTTTTTAAGCGCGCCCCACACTTGCAGCCCTACAAGGTCGCTTGAGGGGGAGACGAAGTAATAGGGGTTCGAAAAGCATCGTGCCAGTTCTTCCCTTTTTTCCTCTTTTCCCCCGGCAATTTCGGCGGCTGCAGGCTCGCCTTTGGCAAGGAGGGGGGCGAGGTTTGGCCCTCCCAAGGCAAAAACTAGATCGGGCCCGGTCCCTAAGTATTCTTCTACCAGGCTTGAAGGCAGCTTCGCGCTCCCTTCTTCCATGCCTTTGCTTAAAGAGACCACGGGCTTTCCGGAAACGAAAGGCTTAAAGGGCGGGAGGGCGGTTTTTAAAGCCTGGCAGGGGAGGGCCGAAACCACTACTTCGCCCCATGAAATTTCTTCCGCCTTCCCCGTGGCCCTGACGTTTCTAGGAAGGGGGGCGTCCAAGTAAGAGGAATTCGAGTGGAGGGAATTTATTTCTTCCACCGCTTTTTCCTCCCTTGACCAGACCAGGACTTCATTTCCCGCGTCGGCGCAGATTTTTGCAAAACAGGTGCCCCATGCCCCGCAGCCTATGATCGCAATTTTTTTCATTTCCCTTCCTCCCTCAACGGGCGGCGCGAAGAAGTGTGGTAGTCCCAGACGCCCGCGGCCGGGGGCTTTTCCCCGCGGATTTCCGCTTCCAAATCCTGCATAACATTGTGGACGCGCCTGTTAAGCTCCAATGCCGTTTCCTTCGGGGGCTCCTGCCAGTCGCCCTGGAGCAGGTCTGAGTAATCCACGGGCGGGGTTATGGCCAAAACCACGTTCTTCCTAGGTAGGGGGCAAAAGTTCCGGATGGAAGAAGCCCCCCAGGTGACGGCCACCAGAATCGGAATGGGGGAGCCGAGCTTTTTGGAAGCGGTGAGGGCGATTTCGGCCATGCCAAGCTTAAAAGTCATTGGCCACTTGTCGGGATCCCGGGTAAGGGTCCCTTCAGGCCAGATGGAGAGGGGCTGGCCGGCCAAAAGGGATTTTATGGAGTCCGACTCTATCTCCCTGGTCTTCCCGCTCCTCCTCCTTACCGGCTGCATGGCAAGGGCGGAAAGCCACCTTCCTATCAGGGGCCAATGGAGGATTTCGGCTTTTGCCATAAAGCGGGGGAAGCGCCCAAGGTTGTGCATGCAGCCCATGGGGATCAGGACGTCCAGCTGGGTTATATGGGTATTTGCCAGGATGAAGACCCCTTCCTCGGGCACGTTTTCAATCCCCCAGCAGTACACTTTCGCCCTCGCCCTCACGAAGGCCATGGCCGCCGCCATGAGCCTCCTTTCCACGGGAAGGTTCACGTATGAAGCGTCTAAAGGGCAGGGGCGCCTGAGGAACCCCCCGCCGCAGAGCCTCCTTGTGGGGTCTATAAGCCTGTGCTTTTTTGCCAGGAGCGCCACCTGCCTGTTTTTTAAAGGAGGGATCAGGTGGAAGGGGGAGGGTTTTCCGGGCGAAGTCATAAGGTCCTCTCTTGCGCTGTCAACTTATCCTGGCTCCAAGCGCCTCCAGCTTTTTCCTGAAGTCTTCGTAGCCCCGGTCGATAAGGGAGATGCCGTGGATGCAGCTCCTCCCTTCTGCGACCAAGGCCCCTATTACGTGGCTAAAGCCCCCGCGGATATCGGGTATGTCTATGTCGGCGCCGTGGAGTGGGGTGGGTCCGAAAATTACGGCCGAATGCACGAACCCCCTGTGCCCGAACCTGCAGGGGAGCGAGCCCAGGCATTCGCTGTAGAGCTGTATCACGGCTCCCATCTTTACCAGCGTTCCTGTGAAGCCGAAGCGGTTTTCGTACACCGTCTCATGCACGATGCTGAGCCCCTTGGCCTGCGTCAGGGCGCAAACCAAGGGAGGCTGCCAGTCGGTCATAAAGCCCGGGTGCACGTCGGTTTCCAGAGCTATGGGGTTCAACTCCCCCCCCGGATGCCAGAAGCGTATCCCGTCCTCCTGGACATCGAACTTGCCCCCGATTTTGCGGAAGACGTTAAGGTAAGTCATCATGGTAGACTGCTGGGCGCCCCGGATGAAGATGTCCCCTTTGGTGGCCAGGGCTGCCGAAGCCCAAGAAGCCACTTCTATCCTGTCGGTTTGGGCGCGGAAGGTGAAGGGCTGGAGGCTTTTTACCCCGTCCACCCTGATGGTCCTGTCGACGTCGACCGCTATCACGGCCCCCATGCGCTGGAGCACTGCCACCAGGTCCATGATTTCAGGCTCTATCGCCGCCCCCGAGATTTCTGTCTTCCCTTTGGCTTCAACGGAGGCCAGAAGGGCCTGTTCGGTGGCGCCTACCGACGGGTAGGGGAGGGAGATTACCGCCCCCTTCAAGCCATGAGGCGCTTTAAGCTCTATGCTCCCGTTTTCGTTTTCGGTTATTTCGGCTCCGAGCTGCTTTAGTATCGAAAGGTGGAAGTCGACAGGCCTTTTGCCTATCTGGTCCCCTCCCAGGGAAGGGATGAAGGCCCTTCCGAGGCGCTGGAGCAAGGGTCCTGCAAAAAGGATGGGGATCCTAGAGGAGCCGGCCAAAGTATGGACGTCGGCGATGTCGGGGACGGAGATTGTGGAGGCGTCTATTTTGACTGTCCCTTCCTCCTTGTCAACCTGCGCCCTGGCCCCATGCAGCCTTAAGAGGTTGGATACGACCCTTACGTCCCTTATATCCGGGACGTTTTGTATCACAGATTCGCCGGGAGATAGAAGGGAGGCCACCATGGCTTTACTCACAAAGTTTTTGGCACCCCTCACGCGCACTTCCCCCCGCAGGGGCTCCCCGCCCCATACCGTCAAGGTGTCCTCGCCCTCGCAGGCTTGGCATTGCTCAGAGCTTGTGTTCATACTTAGGATTATCTCACAGCACAGTAAAAATCGGCGTTGTATAATGCGATTGCAAAAATTTGAGTAGGGGGTTTCCCTCCACATGGCGTACCCTTATTCAAGGTGGATCTGAAGTAAGATCCCTTAGTCTGATGTTCCATATAGGAATTCATAGAAATGCTCGGCTTTAAAGAAGATTTGTATTGTAGACTACCCACTGGAGTACAAATGAGCAGGCAAAGATGTTGGCGATCTTATCCTTCTGTAAAAGAAAAATTGATAAAATTCCTTAACCGCGACCCATTTGTATGGGCTAGGTAAGGAGAGAGTTAATACTCCTAGAATTAGGCATAATTTAAAACAAACCCTGAAGTTTTGTTTGAATTAGTCCCGCTAACACACTGCTACCGATATCGAGAAGAAAATCTCTTAAACCAAATAGCAACTTTTTTATTGTTTGTGCCTTCGCCTTCTGGAGAAGTTTATCGTTAATGTGTGAGACTTCTTCCAACGCCTTGTCTTTGTCTTTATTTTTAATCTCTGAGTTCTGTCGGATAGCTTCCTCAATATCTGAGATAGCCTTACTAGCTTTCTCGTATGTAAAATTTATATTTTCATTTCCGAAAACTACTTGCGTATCCTTGCTTCTATTGTTTACCACAGTTTGCCCGTAATAATAATTATTAGTTTGCGGAACAGTTTTTGAAATCTGTCTCTCCTCATCGCTGAACTGCATTCCTTCACCGCGAATGCCTGCCTTATCTAGTTTCAAAGTCCACTCCAATATAGTATTTTTAACTTTTTCAATAATATCTGCTACAGAACTGTATGGAACCTGGAGTATATAGTCTCTCGGTATGCAGTTGAATATTTTATTAAGCAGATCTTTCACAGTGCCAGGCAGCGTAAATGCTATGACACTGCCATCAGAATCCTTGCAAAGGGTTTTAATTTCCGAAATAGATTGTGGCAATTTTTGCTCGCAAATTGAATCTTCTAGTTCCATATACGGGATTGAAACAGGAATCCATCTACCCGCACTAGCACTAGCCATGACATTCCCTCTGACTTTGCGATAATCTGGGCATGCGCCTGGATTTGGATAGCCGTTTAACTCATTGGAAATCCACTGATCAAAGTCCTTTAATTCTAATTTAGAAGCAATTAAACAAGCCTGGCGAAGTATAGTAATTACATCACATTCCGGCGATATAACCTTTTGCTGAAGATCGAGTATAAAACTGTCCACTTTTCCCTTTTGCACTATCCCTTCACAGAAAATATGTCGTTTTATAACTAATACGATAATAATCTCTTAAGTATGCCACTCCAACAAGGAGGCTATCACAAATCTCCTCATAGATTACGGTTAATTAGACCATATATAACAGATCTATAGATCATTTAGCCTATAACTCCTGAAAAGGATATGAAGTATAGGAAAGCTTCCTATAGCATCCTAACAATAGACTAAACAAAGCATCGTGGCTTTCAGTGCTGTATAGTCCTCTTACTGTTTAGGACAGGCAAAACTCTAAGTTCCCCATCTAGTGGATATTTTAGGTTTTATTTTTGCCAGTTGTAGGCCAGACCTCTCTTTTTTGATGTCACCCAATGCAGTTTTGAAGCCTTCCCCAAGTATTTATTTCCTCATCCCAAGCTTAGGGGGCTGAAGAGTATCACAACCACATCAATATATTGACCGGCAAGGCTGAGGCCCCTTCTACCCCTTTTCCCTACCTTTATGAGTGACCTCGTTAGGTCCGAACACTGCACTAATCTAGTAGAAGAAGATTATTGACTTTTATCTTTTTTTCATATAAAGATCCCTATATAGAATAGAGGGTATGCAGTTCAAAGAATTAGTTAGAAGAATATATGACCGTTATGAGAGTTGGGACTCCAAATTAAAGAATATTTACATTGGAGAAGCTTTTGTGACAGTAGCGGCCTATTTTGTGAGACGAAGTTATTATGTAGAGAGCATAGATTTTGAGCCCCCTAAAGGTATAGATCTGGTATTTAAGTGCAAAAGCGGTAATAAGTACGCCGTACAAGTTGCGGAACACATAGAATCCGAGGAGGATCTTGGTAAAGAAACCCTTGAAGATTTTATTGGAGCAAGCGAGGACCTTAATATACCCTCTGCAAGAAGAATGCTTATCCTATTCGATTGTCCTTTGTCAGATCAGGAAATAGAAGATTTTTTAAAAGCAGACGAAATTGGACAAGTAATAACTGGGAGCGATATAGGCAAGAAAAATATAGATTGGCAGGAGTGTTGGGACCAAATAACTGATCCACCCATTTTAGATACCTTGCTGTTTTGATGGTAGCCAAGAAGTGTAGATCCTCATTGGGGATGAACTGGCTACCTAAATTGAGTTTAACCCCTACCGTGCTCCCCAAATCCTTTCTATCTCAGAATCCATGGAAGTGAGCCTGTCTATGGAAGGCAGGGAGTTTACAATCTCCTGAGTCTTCACAGATACCGTTACAAGCCTTGGAATGAGGTCGGACACATAGTAGATGTTGGATATAGGGCTTTTATTAGGATCAGAAACAATCCACGAGCCTTTTTTATTTTTCGTATCCTTATCCACCGTTACTTGGTACTGGTCCACTACCCACTTAAGCGGGGACTTGCCGTTCACTTTGTACTCGAAGGCCTCCTGGGGGATGTTTTTGAAGGACAGGTACTTGTTTACGGTAAGAACCCCATGGTCTTTGTCGAGCCTCATTTTGGTTATTTCCCCTTCGGGCTCTCCTACCGGCAGGACTTCATCGCTCTTAGGGGCGGTCTCGTACCCTACATGGAAGGCTGCAAGCTCCTCTCCGGCCTTTTCAAATTCCCTAAAGTGCGAAGAGAAGGGTATGCGGGGGAGAACTTTCCCGAGGGTGTCTTGGTACTTGTCCCTGTACTCTCTGGAGTGGAGGAGGCCGTAGACGTAGTAGAAGATCTGCTCCTTGGCCTTGTCGGGATCGAAGTTCAGGGTATCCCCGTAACCTCCCTAAACATCTTCAGGGCCTGGTCCGTAATGGCGCTCTTGCGTTCATATCTTTCCGTCCCAAATCCACTCTTCTGATACCTGTAAAGTGGGAAGCACTGCATCCCCCCTGGTTTGCCATTTAAATCGGGTACTTCATTAACCATCAAGCAGCTAAATACATTTGGCCCTATACCTGGAACACATATTTCTAGGTTAGAGGAGTTAGCTTCAGGAAAAAGGTCAGGTTGCTGACCTGGGCGATGTATTAGAGGCTCGTAGAAGTACAGATATTTCTTTGTAAATGGGCGGTACAAAGATATGCGAGTGCATGAAGGATTAATTTTGAGATAAGAGGATTCACGTAGGAGTGTATATACTTTTGAACCTTCCGGTCCCCATTTTATTTTTGTTGGATCTTGCCTTACAAAATCCTCAATTTTACCTGTTTTGCTACTCCTCTCCCATCTCTCAAGTTCTTCATTAAAGAAATCCTCAAAGATGGAAACATTATCCAACAAATTTTCCTTGCTGAATGAGTAGACCCAATAATCTCTGTTAGTTTGAATACCTGCAGACCATATGTTAAAAATCCCATCCACCTTGTCCCTGTTTTCGATAATCCCCATAGGAAGAAGCGAATAGAAGGAATTGTCCCTCTTTCCTAGCCAGTCTCCAAAGCCGTCCATTGTGAGGCTCTCCCATTCAGGTTCTTTATCTCTAATATCTTCCATAAGGTCGAGTTTGTCATCTGTTGATACAAAATCTGGAACTGAAATATAGTGGATTTGTCCTTCGTGGTTGGAATCAGGATTTTTTACGAGAAAACTGATCGCAATAGCAGTTTTACTCTGGTTACCAAATATATTCCCTCCTTCTGCAGGGTCATTGAGGTTAATATTGCCTTTTAGGTCATAAACATAAATATCATTGAATGCCGTTGCAAAGCGACATCGAACCCCTGCACCAGTTACACTTCTAAGCCATCCTGCATTTGTAATGAAAGCTACTATGCCTTTGCCTTTGAGCCTGTCGGAAGCCCATTTGAAAGCCCGAATATAGGAGTCGTTTAAGGCCTGGGTATTTGTTGAATCTTGCAAAGACTTATAAGCAGAGGCAATTCCCTTATCTAGGACATCATAGCGTGCATGAGCATTATTTTCGTTCGAATTGCCCTGGTTCTGACTGTAAGGCGGGTTGGAGATTATTGCCCAGATCTTTTTGTCCTCTTCCTCATTCTCCCTGTCGCTGTTTTGAGAGAACAAGGAGGCGTCGAGCATGCCCTTGGCTTCGCTTATGCAGAAGGTGTCGGTGAGGACCGCCCCCGGGAAGGACTTTGCCTCCCCCGTCCTCTGCTTCATGGCGTCTTCGATATTTAAAGTGGAAATGTAGTAGGCCGTGGGCATTATCTCGTTCGCCCAGATTTCCTTCTCGTACTTTTCCCCAATGTGCTCGTCGTCTATGACGCCAAGGCTTTTATCCAAGAGCCTCGTCACGAAAGTCCCCGTCCCTGAGAAGGGGTCAAGGATTTGAACGCCCTCGTCTTGGAGCCTCTTTCCAAAGTTTCTTTGAAGGAGCCTGTCGGTTTCTTTAATCATAAAGTCCACAACGGGCTCCGGGGTGTAGACTATCCCGTTTGCGTCGGCCTCTTTGGGGAAGACCTTCTGGTAGAACTTTTCGTAGAAGTTCTTGACGAGCCTCTTTCTAGCCCCCGGGTCTTTTGCAACGGCCTTTGCCGCCTGCTCCATGGAGAACTTCAATTCCCCAAGCTCTTTGTCGTAGGCCTTGTAGGCGTCCTTAAAGTCGTCGGCTATCCCCTCCAAAGCCCTGGATATCGGGTTGGAATCGAAGTCTGAAGCCGGGAAAAGTATGGAGAACACGGGGCGGGTCACTATGAACTGGGCTATGAGGTTTACGGCGTCTTCCTTCGACTGCTCCTTGTGGAGGGTCTTTGAAAGGTTCTCCTTAAACTCCTCGAACTTGGGCTTTATGGCGGGGGTGTCTGCCAATTCGCCGATCTCGTTAATCATGTTCTGGACCGAGCCCGAGATGTTTTCAACCCAGTCTTCCCAGTACATCGAGCTCCCGCACTTGGAGAGGATGAAGGAGACGAGGGACTTTTGAAGCTGTTTGTCGAACTCGAATGGAAGCTCGGCTTGCTGTGGGGATGCTAAGCCCTCTGCCTGCTTTTTCTTTGCCCTCTTCAGGCGCCCCTTTTTTGAGAGGTACAAGGTGTTAATCTTTGCGTCCAGCCTCTCGTCCACGCTCCTCATGCTCTGTAAAATCTCCCAGATGCGGGCGAACTCGTCATTCTTTTCAAGCGCGCCTTCGGGGTCTTGGGCGTCTTGAAGTATCACAGGGAGGATGATGTACCCAAACTCTTTTCCGGGGGCCTTCCTCATGACGCGCCCCACGGCCTGGATTATCCCTATCTGGCTGACCTTCTTTTCAAAAAAGATGACTGCGTCGAGAGCCGGGACGTCCACCCCTTCAGAGAGGCACTGGGCGTTTGTTATAAGCCTTATTTCGTCATCCTTCTCCCCCTGCTTTAGCCAGGAAAGGTCTTCCAGCCTCCTGTCGCTCCTGGTCTCCCCGTCTATATGCCTGCACTCAATCTTCGGCCCTATGGCGGGGAAAGCGGGATCTGAAAAAGTCTGCTTTATGATTTTTGAAGTATTAATCTTGCTTGCAAACCCTATGGCTGAGTGGGCGAAGCGCGGCTCTTTCAAGTTGGAGGGATCAGATCCCGCCCCCACTTCCCTGAAGGAAACTACGTTATCAAACGCCTTCCCCACTTCCCCTTGGTTTGAAGCCTCAAGGTCGGAAAGGTCGATGTATGCCCCCTGGATCTTGCCGGCCAAGGTAGAAAGCTCGTTTTCAAACTCCTCCAGCTTCTTTTGGGCCGCCCTCCGGCTCTCTTCCTTCTTCTTGCCGTCGCGCTTTTTTACAAGCGCCTGCCTTTCCTCTTTTGCGGCTTCTGTGCCCGAGATTACGTCCCGGATCTTCGGGTTTACCCCCCCTTCCCTCATGGCGAGTATCAAAACCCTGTAGTCGCAAAGCCACCCCTGGTCCACAGCTTCCCCGAAGCCGAACCTGTAAAACTCTGGGCCGTACTTCTCTTCGTCGTCCATGGAGTAAAATTCGGGGCGCTCTTCCTTGTCTTCTTCCCCCTTGGCGCCTTTCTGCTTCCTGGCGGCTTTTTTGTCGCAGTAAATCTTGGGGGTGGCCGTCATAAAGAGCTTTTTTTGAGTTTCTATGTAATCCGGATCGACCGCTTGCGAAAATAGGGAGCCTTCTTCGCTCGCCGTCCTGTGGGCCTCGTCGCATATGGTCAGATCGAACCTCACTCCGCTTCTTTCCTGAAACTCCTTTACGGCTTCAATGCTCTGGTAGGTGGAGAAGACCACGTGCAGCCTGTAGTCGGACTCTAGGGCGGTTTTCCAGCTTTGGGAGATTGTGCCCGAATCTGTAGAAACGGGGAAGGGGACGTCCTGGAGTCTCTCGTCTATCTCTTCTTCCTCCCCGCTGTTCCTCTTTTTCTTTGACGCGGTGGAGTCCGAGCATACGACAACTGAGGCGATGTCCTCTTCGCAGGTCCACTCCCTAAAGGTCTGGGAGACTAAAGCGATGAAAGGGGCGAGGAAGAGGACGTTGTAGGGGCCATCCTTGGAGAGCTCTTTTACAAGGGACAGGGAGGTGAAGGTCTTTCCCGTCCCGCAGGCCATTACGAGCTTTCCTATTTGGGGCTTTCCCTCTTCTTTTTCCGCCTTAAAGCCCTCTACGCAGGCCTCCACCGCCTCTTTCTGGTAGGGCCTTAACTCCTTTCCTGCCTTCTTTTTCCCCTTTTCAAAGAAGGGCGCCCAGTCTATGGAGTCAAAGTCGTCTTCATCTATGCATATCCCCGCAGTTTCCAGGGTGTCTTCAGCGTAGTGGGAAATTCCCTTGGCGAGGTATGCGAAAATGACGCGCTCTTTGGGTATGTCGTTTTCAGCGGCAAGCTGGAAGATGTTGGAAAGGTGAGCCCCGTCCTTGGTGAGGGTGGACTCTGAGTGGTTCTTGCACTGTACCATGTAGAGGCTGCCGTCGCGGGTCTTGACTACAAGGTCGCAGCCTGTGTCCCCCTTCATTTCAGGGTTTAGGGGGTTTCCCGCTTCCCTCCACTTCCATACTTCGGCTCCCAGGCTCCTCCATGTGGTATGGATGTAAATCTTGGTCAAGTCCTCCAGGGCGTTCCCCTTGGCGTCTTTTTCAGGGAGGTTCTGGTTTTCTTCGTACTCCCTCGTGCGCCTATCCATGGCTTCTTGAAAATCCATGCGTCTCCTTCCAAAAGCCATTTGACTTAGATCCAATTAAAATGGGATTGGTAGACAAATTGAAATCTTAAATTTCAGGAAAGGAAGAATTGCTTAACTCCTACATGCTTTGACTGTACGAAGACTTCATTGGGGCATCCCCTTTTTGGGAAGTCGCTTTCTCCTTTGAGAATGCCCATCGCGACTTTATGGCTCGCAAAGGGCTTCAACTAACTTCAAACCCCTAATAAAAATTTGGATAGGTCCATCACACTCTGGGGAAGGACACCCCGGAAGATGCAGAGGCGTCCTTTCATGACGAGGCCTTGAAAAAACAAAAAACGCAACTTTTTAAGGGAGCTGCCTACCCTCTTCTGGTTGGGGTACCTGGACTCGAACCAAGAATGGATGAACCAGAATCACCTGTGTTGCCAATTACACCATACCCCAATGGTTGCATCACTTATATCTCAAGTTGTCCGTCTCACAATATAGGTGACAGTACCCCCAACCAGATTTGAACTGGTGTTACCGCCGTGAGAGGGCGGCGTCCTAGACCACT
>JAFYJT010000008.1 GCA_017537945.1 Aeriscardovia sp. | reverse complement strand
GGTGTCGGGCTACGACACCGATCCGGAAAGCGCGGACGAGACCTTTATAGTGGACGACGCCTTCTTTTCCCCTGCCTACGAGTCCGCCGTGAACGACTACCTTAGGCGCATTTTGGGCTGGGACACCGACAAAGAGCGCGTAGCCTTCGCCCCCTTTGACTGGACTTCCACCGTCCCCGGCAAAGGATGGGTGTGGACCCACAAGCTCCCCGATCACGTAAAGGCCGACGAGTGGGGCTACGTCCCCTTCCCCAACACCCTCCACGACCTGTGCTACGCCATCCTCCAGGAACCCAAGCTGAAGATAATGCTGGGCAACGGCTACTACGACATGGCCACCCCCTTCTACCAGACCGAGTACGACGTGGACCATATAGAGCTCCCCGAAGAACTCAGGGGAAACATAGCCCTGACCTACTACAAGTCCGGGCATATGATTTACACGGTCAGGGAGGCGCTGGCCAAGCTCTATTCCGACCTAAAAAAGTTCTATAAGGCCGACGCCAAAGACATGCCTTCTATAGACGAGAGGCCGGCCGCAGGGAAGCTCAACCTTTAGGGAGGGCTTTTCTTTGCGAATAATGTCAGGCGTGGTTTGAACCTGACATTATTATTTTTTGAGTACGGAAAAAGAAAGGGGACTTGTGGAAGACAACAAACTTGAAGCGCTGGTTTCGCTGGCAAAGCAGAGGGGGTTCGTATTCCCCACAGGAGAGATTTACGGGGGCACCAGGTCCGCGTGGGACTACGGCCCCCTGGGGGTCGCTCTCAAAGAGAACATAAAGCACCAGTGGTGGTACTATATGGTCACTTCCCGCCCCCGCATCGAAGGGATAGACACCTCCATCATCCTCCCCCCAGAAGTCTGGGTGGCTTCCAAGCACGTCACCGTCTTTAACGATCCCCTGGTCGAATGCCTGGGGTGCCACAAGCGCTACCGGGCCGACAACCTTGAAGAGGAGTGGGCTCTCAAGCATGGCGGAGAAGAGAGGAAGATTTCCTCCATACCCTGCCCCAACTGCGGGAAATGCGACTGGACCGAGCCCAGGGACTTCAACATGATGCTGCGCACCAACCTCGGTCCGGTCGAAGACGAAAACAGCCTCCACTACTTGAGGCCCGAGACGGCCCAGGGAATATTCATCGATTTCCTCCAGGTCCTCTCCTCTTCCCGCCAGAAGCCCCCCTTCGGCATAGCCAACATCGGCAAGTCCTTTAGGAATGAAATCACCCCTGGAAACTTCATCTTCCGCACAAGGGAGTTCGAACAGATGGAGATGGAGTACTTCGTGCCGCCCGAGCAGGACGAAGAGTGGCATTCCTACTGGATAGAGGAGAGGAAGAGGTGGTACACGGGCTTAGGGATCCGGGAGGAGAACCTGAGGCTCTTCGAGCACCCCAAAGAGAAGCTCGCCCACTACTCCAAGAGGACTGTCGACATAGAGTACAAGTTCGGCCTGGACTCCCTGGAGTGGGGTGAGCTGGAAGGCATAGCCAACAGGACCGACTTCGACTTGAAGACCCATTCGGAGTCCTCCGGAAAAAGCCTCTCCTATTTCGACCCCTCCACGGGCGAAAGGTACTTCCCTTACGTAATAGAGCCGGCCGCAGGCCTCACCCGCTCCGTCATGGCCTTCCTCATGGACGCCTACGACGAGGACGAGGCTTTGTCGGCCGAGGGCAAGGCCGAAAAGAGGACGGTCCTGCACCTGGACCCCAGGATCGCCCCGGTAAAGGCGGCCGTCCTCCCCCTCTCCAAGAAAGAGCCCCTCCTTTCGATGGCCTCCTCCCTGGCCCAGGAGCTCCGGATTGCCGACATCAACGTGGCCTTCGATTCCGCAGGGGCCATAGGCAGAAGGTACCGCCGCCAAGACGAAATCGGAACGCCATGGTGCTTTACCGTGGACTTCGACTCCCCCGAAGACAAGAGCGTGACAGTGCGCTACAGGGACTCCATGACCCAGGAAAGGATTGGGATTTCCGAAGTCAAGCCCTTCATCCTTTCTTCCCTCTCTTCCCTCCGCCTGGCCCCTACCGAGATCGCATGATTGGGCCTGAAAAAAGCGAGCTCAGAAAAGAAAGAAACAGGCAGACCCTCTTGAAGGCCAGGATCGCCCCGGCAGCGCTTTCGGCGCCAAAAGCCCCCGCCGCGCGGCCGGAGGGGGAAGCTTTGATAAGGCCCCTGCAGCTTGGCCCCCTTACGGTAAGCGTCCCAATGCTTCTTTCTCCCATGGCCGGAGTGACCAACTGGCCCTTTAGGGTCCTTTGCCAGAGATTTGGCGGCGGGGGGATGTACGTGGCGGAGATGATAACTTCCAGGGCCCTTATAGCCGGAAACGAGAAGGCCTTCCAGCTGCTCAGCTTTTCTCCGGAAGAAAAAATCCGCTCCCTCCAGCTCTATGGGGTAAATCCCAAGGCGGTATACCTGGCTGCAAAGATCGTCCTGGACAAGGTTCAAGTGGACCATATAGGGCTGAACTTCGGATGCCCCGTCCCCAAAATTACGCGTCGGGGCGGAGGCTCCGCCCTCCCCTGGAAATACGATCTGTTCGCAAAAGTGGTGGGGGCGGCCAAAAAAGCCCTGGAGGGTTCCCCTGTAGCCCTTACGGCCAAAATACGGACGGGGATAGACGAAGATCACAAGACTTATATCGAGGCCGGAAAAATTGCCCAGGAGGAAGGCGCCGACGGGGTCATCCTCCATGCCAGAACCTGCGCGCAATACTATGGGGGGCACTCCCGCTGGGCGGCGATAGGGGAGCTGAAGCGCGAACTCTCTATACCCGTGATAGGGAACGGGGACGTTTTTTCAGGCACGGATGCCGTGGACATGATGCGCGAGACCGGGTGCGACGCAGTGGCCGTAGGACGCGGATCGCAGGGGCGCCCTTGGCTGTTTTCCGATATCGCCGCCGCTTTCAGCGGGGAAGATCAAGTCACGGTCCCGCCGCTTGGTAAGGTGGCCTCCTGCATAAAAGAGCACTTCTCAATGATGGTTGACTTCATGGAGGGGGACGAAGAAAGGGGCGCCAGGGCCATGAGGTCGCACTTGGGCTGGTATCTGCGCGGCTACCCCATAGGGGGGGAGGCTAGGAGCGCCATCATGCAGAGCGGCAGCCGGGAAGGGCTGTTTTCCCTCTTGGACGGTTTAGATCCGGCGCTCGAGCCAGATGAAGACGCCGTGACTTCGACCAGGGGGAGGAACGGATTTCAAAAGAAAGTCCACCTCCCCTACGGATGGCTAGATTCTCACAGCCTGACCGAAAGGGAAGAAGAGGCCCTTTTCGGATTGGACGTCCTCGACGCCTCTTACTAATTTGAAAGTTCCGGGCCGGACTTTAATATTTAATCGAATTCTGGTTAGGGATTGTCCTTGAAAGGATAGTGGTATAAAAATGGAAGAATCTACAGGGCCCCGGCCTCAGGCAGATAACCGAAAAGTGGCGATCCGCGTCGTTGGATTAGGAGGCGCGGGGATCAATGCCATCAACCGCATGGCGGATGCGAAGCTGCAGGGCGTGGAATTTGTTTCCATTGATACCGACGGATCAGAGCTTGAGAGGTCCAAGGCAGACAAGAAGATTGCGCTTTCCGTCGCCGGACAGGAAGTCAGCGGGCCGAAGCCCAATCCTGGTAGCGCCGCCAAAGCCGCCCAGGAGCACGAAGGCGAAATAGAGCAGGCCCTGCAGGGTTCCGACATGGTCTTCATAACCTGCGGGGAGGGCGGAGGGACAGGCACCGGAGCATCCCCCCTCGTAGCGCATATCGCCAAAGAGATGGG
>JAFYJT010000007.1 GCA_017537945.1 Aeriscardovia sp. | reverse complement strand
GTCCTAGACCACTAGACGATAGGGGCCAACCTCTTACTTTTCAGTAAGATTGCCGGCGCATTTCTGTGCCTTCCTCTGATTGTAGTACATCAAATTTTGGAACGCAAGGAGGAAAGCCTTTCGATTACCACGGGCTTTCCGATTATTTCCAAAGATTCGAAAAGCGGGGCGGAGACCTTTTTGCCGCTTATGGCCAGGCGCACGGGGTTGAACGCCTTCCTGCTCGAAAGCGACATCTCGTTTACCAGGGCATCGGTAAGCAAAGTATGGAGGACGTCGGCTTTCCACTCTTCGTCCTGCACGTTTTCAAGTTCTTTAACCGCCCTGTCCAGGACGGCCTTATCCTCCTGGGTCAGGGGTTCGAGCGATCCTTCTTCAAACTCCAGTTCCGCCCTCTTGTCGATCAGGGGCAGCATCATGGGCACCGCTTCCGAAAGCAGGCGCACCCTGGGCTGCACCAGGGGGGCGATCCTAAGGAGGAGTGCCTTTTCATCTTCTTTGAGTTCTTCCCACTTTTCGGAAGAAGCCAGCCCTTCCTTGAAGAGGTAGGGGAGGCAGCGGCGGACGAAATCCTCGGGCTCCAAGAGGCGGATATGGGAGGCGTTGATGGAAATGGCCTTTTTAAGGTCGAACCTGGCCGGGTTTGCCTTTACGTCCCTCACATCGAATTTAGCCACGAGCTCTTCCATGGAGAAAACGTCCTGATCCGAAGAGTAGGACCATCCCAAGAGGGAAAGGTAATTTAAGAGCCCTTCCCTTATAAAGCCCATGTCCCTCAGGAGGAAGAGGTTGCTTTGAGGGTCCCTCTTGGAGAGCTTCTTGTTCCCCTCCCCCATGACGTAGGGAAGATGCCCGAAGAGGGGGGTCTGCTTCGCTATCCCCAATTTCTTCAGGTATTCGTAGAGCACGATCTGGCGCGGGGTGGAAGGGAGGAGGTCTTCTCCCCTAAGCACCATATTCACGTCCAGTATCGCGTCGTCTACAGGGTTGGTAAGGGTGTAGAGCGGATCCCCGTTGGGGCGCACGATGACAAAGTCGGGGAAAGAGCCGGCCTTGTAGGTAATAGGCCCCCTCACCAGATCATCCCAGCTTATGTCTTCATCGGGAACCCGGATCCTTAGGGCCGGCTTCCTCCCTTCCTTCCTGAAGGCCTCTTTTTCTTCTTCTGTAAGGTTCCTGTCGAAGCCGTCGTAGCCGAAGGTCTCAGGCCTTCCTGCCGCCTTGTTTCTTTCGGCTATTTCTTCCGCCGTGGAGAAGGACTCGTAGGCGTAGCCCGCTTCAAAAAGCTGCTTTGCCACGCCCTTGTAGACTTCCTTCCTCCTTGACTGGAAGTACAGGTCGTCGTTTCCTTTTCCTATCCCTTCGTCCCAGTCGAGGCCCATCCATTCGAGCGCCTCTATAATCATCTCGAGGCTCTCCTGGGTGTCCCTCCTGTCGTCGGTGTCTTCCATCCTGAAGATCAAAGTCCCCCCCGTGTGGCGGGCTTCGGCCCAGTTGTAGAGGGCGGTGTGGATCATTCCTACATGCGGGATTCCTGTAGGCGAGGGGCAGAACCTCAGCCTCGAATGCTCCGGAATGGCCGGTTTCTCTTTATCATTCTTTGGACTCATACCTCAATTCTAGAATCGGCCAACTTTAATTAACAGGAGCGAGTCTAATATAAAAAAGTAACTAGGGAGCCGAGAAACTTGGAGGCAAATTGAGGAAAAAAATTTTGAAAGCCGCGGCGGTGGCCGTAGCCGCCCTGGCGCTTACTTTGGGGCTTGCAGCCTGCGGGCAGTCCCAGACGACGGCCGCCCAAAATACCGATCCGACGATCAACGTCATGCTGGACTGGACCCCCAACACCAACCACGTCGGGCTTTACGCGGCCAAAGCGCTCGGCTACTACAAGGATGAAGGGATAAACGTAAACATTTTGCCCGTTTCTTCCGCAGGGGCCGAGCAGGCCGTGGAGACGGGAGTCGCCAACATCGGCTTTTCCACCCTCAGCAACGTTGCGGCCTTCGACGCCAAGGGGGCGCACCTCCAGCTGATATTCGACCTTACCCAAAAGGACGTGGCGATCTGGTGCGCTTTGGCCTCCAACAAGTCGATAAAGACTCCCAAGGACTTTAGCGGGAAGACTTTCGTCACCTTCGGCTCGGCCGAGCAAAAGGCGGTTTTGAGGGAAAGGATAAAGAATGCCGGTGGGACGGGCCAATTTTCCACAATCACAGTAGGCACTTCCACATTCCAGACCCTTGAAAGCGGAAAGGGAACCTTCGGCGGGTTCTATGCCACCTGGGAGGGGGTGGAAAGCAAGCTCGACGGCCCCAGGCTCACGTGCTTCAAATCCGTAGACTGGGGCGTCCCGGGCAACCCCACCCAGCTTGGCTACGCCGTAAACACCTCTTGGGAGCAGTCGCACGAAAAGGAAGTCCAGGAATTTGTGAACGCTACGGCCCGGGGGTACGCCTACGCTATAGCCAACCCCATACAGGCGGCGCACCTGCTGGTGCAGGGTGCAAAGCCCACCCAAGTCCCCATAAAGCTGGCCGAAGCGTCGATGGAAGACATAATAAACAACAACTACTGGGGGAACTCCAAAGAGATAGCCGCAGCCTGGGAGAAAACCAAATCTTCCGCTTCCCTCCCGGCTTCGGCCCTCGGAGGATTTGGAAACATAAACTTTTCCCAGGCGCAAAGCTACCTGGACTTCCTCTGGAAGAACGGGGTGTACGACACCCAGTCGGATCCCTCCCCCGCCCAGCCAAATGCGCAGGTTTTGGGAACCAACCGGTACGTAGACGCCAAATAAGCCAAACAAGCAGATGAAGAAAAACGGATACCGGATCTGGATAGGGATCGGGACTTTCGTAATCCTTTTGGCCTTATGGCAGGTTTGCGTATGCGCGGGGAAGGTAAGCCCCAGGGTCTTAAGCTCCCCGTGGCAGATACTCCTCTGCCTGGTAGAGTACTGGCCCTCCGTCCTTTCCTCGGCGACTTTAATCACCGGCCTTGAAGGGCTTTTGGGCTTCCTTGCCTCCATCCCCTTGGGGCTGGCCTTGGGGGTAGGGTTGTATTCGTCCAAGACGGTCCAGGCTTCGCTGTACCCCCTGATCGTGGTGGCCCAGATGCTCCCCCTCATAACCATCGCGCCCTTGTTTATAATCTGGTTCGGCTTTTCGCCGGTGGGCAAGGGGGTGATGGTGGCCGTGTTTTCCATTTTCCCCATAGCGGTGCAAACCTTCAGGGGGCTGGAAAGGGTTCCCGAAGAATACGTGGACGTGGCCAAGTCCTGCGGCGCCGGGACGTTTTGGATACTATTCCACGTAAAGCTCCGCCTGGCGGCCCCGCAGATTTTCGGAGGCTTGAAGATTGCCACCGCCTACGTCTTCGCCACGGCGGCCACGGCAGAATATTTAGGCGCCAGAAACGGCCTTGGGATAGTGCTCCAATCGGCCTTCGAATCTTTTCAAACGCCTTTAATTTTTTCAGCTACCATCGTAATAATCGCAATGACGGCTTTGCTGTGGGCGTCTGTCGCTATAAGCGAACGCATTATTTCAAGGCCCAGAAGGGGATTTTTGAAACTCGGGAAAGGCTAGAGGGGATGAGGGAAGAAGAAGACGAAGTTTCTCCGGAAGTTGAAGAGAAAAAAAGGATCTACCGCCTTCGCCTGACCCAGCCTTTATACGGCGCGAGCCCCCTGGACGCCTGGGCCCGCTTCTTTTTCAAGTACGGGCAGTTTGCGGGGAGGGCCTCCAGAAGCGAATACTGGTATTCGAGCATGTGCCTGTCGGGGTACCTGCTTGTATGCGCCTGCGCCTACGCCCTGTTTTTTGAAGATCCCTCCATCCTGGGGGCGATCCTGCTGATTGCCGTATTCATCGGGATTTTGGTAATCATCGTCCCTTCCCTGTCCTTAACTGCAAGGCGCTACCATGATGCGGGCCTCTCCGCGCTTTGGATGCTTATAGGCTCCCTCATCTCTTTGGCCGGAATCCTGATAGCCGGAACCGCGCTTTTGGATGCTACAAAACTGATGTTCGAATTGCACTCCCTGGTCAAAGACGCGGCTCCGGCGGGGGCGGGAGGGGCCCCGCAAAGCCCGGCCACGCAGAACGCGGCCTTCCTCGCCCTGCCCCTTTCCTCGGCAAAAGAGCTGCTTTCAATGTCTATAAAGGCGGAAGAGGAAATCCTGGGCGTAGGGGTCCTTATACTAATCCCGGGCCAAATTATCGATATAATTTTCTGCCTTCTTCCCAGCAGCCAGAAGGGGGTGAGGTTCGACGTGCCCCGCCTGCCCTTCGAGTGGACGGTCACCAAGGAAAGCTATCTAAATTCCAAAAAAAGGGAAAAACTCAGCGAATCTTGCAGGCAGGGTTGAAGTAGGAGGCGCCCAAAAGCTTTCCTGTGGCAGCGTCCAGGCAGAATTTGCTTACGGAGGCCAAATCCACCTTCCGCATCAAAGGGTTGAGGGGCGTGGTGCTTTTGGTCAAAAAATGCCTCAGCACCCAGATGGGCGACTGGTGCGAGACTACGAGGACCGCGTCGTCTTTTGCTGAGTTGAGCTTGGAGCGGATAAAGGAAACCATCCTGTTTTCGATTTTCAGGTAGTCTTCGCCCCAGCCCGGGGTCTTAAGATCCAAAAACTTCTTCCAATTCGAGGCCTTGAGGAAGGAAGCGGAGCCGTAGCCCATCCTGCACCCCTTAAAGCTGTTTTCGGCCTCAATAAGGCGCGCGTCGGTCCTGACCCTGAGCTTTGGCAGTATGGCGAGGCTCCTTCTCTCGTTTAAAATTTCCGCTATCAGGTCCGCAGTCTGCACCGTCCTTTCAAGGGGGGAGGCGTAGATGGCGCTGGCCGCCATGGCTTCGTCTATCGATGAAAGGAAGTGCGCGGTCTCCCTTACCTGCCTCATTCCCGTAAGGGAGAGGGGGAAGCCCCCCAGCCTTTCGTAAATGACTTTTTGCGCGTTTGCGACTTGGCCGTGCCTGATGAAGTAAAAAACGGTTCTGCTCACAGCCACCCCTTCGGAGTGTGCTTTTTGGCCCAGGTGCCCAGCTTGTGCGCCAATACCGTCTTTTCCTCATTCCCGTCTTTTGGTTCGTCCAGGAGCACCTTCCTTACGGTAAAGCTCCATGCGGCCACTATTACCGAAGCCACCAAAAGCCCTACGTTGGCGAACAGGGTGTATTTTGCATGGTTCGTTTCGGAAAGCCGGGAGGAAATTACGACATTGGTGAAAATCCAGACGATAAGGTCGTTAAGGCCCAGGCCGATGAAGGAATTTAAGAAGAAAACCATCATTTCCGTCCAGCGGGGCATGTCGCGCCTGTGCACGAAAACATGGCTCATGCTGGCCGAATAGTTGTAGGCCAGAGCTACTAAAAAGCCGATGGAGACGCCTAGAATCGATCCGAAATGGGCCATAAGGAGCACATTCATTACGGACCAATTTATGCAGAACGCGACTCCGCCCACGGCCCCAAATTTAATAAACTGGCCTATCAGTCGTTTCATTGCGTTTTTCTTCCCTTGGGAAAGGGAAAAATCTATTCTTCGGTTACGGCCACCGTGAACTCGGAAGTAATCTGAGGATAGAGGCGCGCTTCCACTTTGTAGCGCCCGGTTTGCTTTATAGCTTCGAAGTGCAAAGTCTTGGGATCTACTTCAATGCCCTTTTCGCGCAGCTTTTCAGCTATGGCTTCGGGGCTTATGCCCCCGAACAGCTTCCCGCTCTCCGAAACCTTGGCAGGGATGACCACGGTAACGCCGTCAAGCGCGTCTTTGAGGGCCGCGGCCCTCTGCCTGTTTTCAAGCTTTTCTGCGTCCCTCTTTGCAAGTACGGCGGCCTCCTTTTGGGCGGCCTTGGCGGTCCAAAGCTGCGCGAGGCCCTCTTTTACCAAAAAGTTCCTGGCGTATCCTGCGGCGACTTCTACGCTCTGCCCGGCAGTTCCTAAGGACGGGACGTCCTTGGTCAGTATGATTTTGATTTGTTTGCTCATTTTTACCTCAGCGTGTAGAAGTGGAGTAGGGTAGGAGCGCCATCTCCCTGGCGTTCTTTATGGCGTTGGCGATTTTGTGCTGCTGCTGTACGGTGACTCCGGTAATCCTCCTGGAACGTATCTTGCCCCTGTCGGAAATGAACTTCCTAAGCAGCGCCACGTCTTTGTAGTCGATTTTTCCCACCTTGATTGCGGCAAAGCTCGCAGGCTTCTTGTACACCTTGGATGAGAACTGCATTCTTTTTGACATCTTCGTTTCCTTCTAAAATCCGGGATCTTCGTCTATGCCCAGGGGGCTGTCTTCGCCGGCCCCGCCGTAGGAGTAGTCGCCCGCCCCGGCCCAGGGGTCCTGGGGGGCTTGGGCGGCTTGCCGCTGCTGCTGCGGGGCCCTGGAATAGTTTTGGGCCCCGTACTCGTCTTTCGTCACCTTGCACGAAGCGTACATGAGGGAGGGGCCCACGTCGTTTACCTTCAACTCCGTCGTCGTGCGCTTCTCCCCCTGCTGGGTCTGGTAGGAGCGGGCCGTCAAAGATCCCTGCACTATGACCCTCATGCCCTTCGAAAGGGAATTTACTACGTGGTCCGCCAGGTTGCCCCAGGCCGTGCAGTTCATGAACAGGGTCTCTTCCTCCTGCCTCTGCCCAGTGGTGCGGTCCACGCGGTAGGGGGTGGAGCCCACCCGGAAGGAGGCGAGCCTGGTGCCGCTGGGAAAAGTCCTAAGCTCAGGGTCGGCCACCATGTAGCCTATGAGGGTTATGGGAGTTTCGTTCGGCATTCTAGCGCCTGTCTTCTCTAAGGACTTTGGTCCTTACCACGTTCTCGTTCAGCTTCATCTGCCTGTCGAGTTCGGCGCAGGCTTCCGGGGTGCAGGAAAAATGGGCCACGAGGTAGAAGCCGTCGTCCAGGCCGTTTATCTGGTAGGCCAGCCGGCGCTTGCCCCAGTAGTCTATGTCTTTTACTTCTCCGCCGTCTTTTGCAATGACGGACATGAATTGATCCATCAGCTTCTTAACGCTGGCCTCCTCCATGGAAGGGTTGATGATGGCCATCATTTCGTAAGGATGAGACACTTAACCTCCTTTGGTCTTTTTCGATCACGTTTTGCGTGACAGGAGTCTTACTCGTTAATTCAGTTTACTTGCTGGGCTTTACAATCCCCGAGCCCCAAAGAGGCAAGCTCCTTCACGCGTTCGTCGGAAAAATGGGTTATAAGGCAGTTTGCTATGACCCGGTAGCCTTCGTAGCTGGGATGGAAGCAGTCGGAGCACCAGAACCATTTTGTGTCCCCGTAGGGGGTGCCTACGGTCTGGTTGACGTAAAACGCCCCGTTTGCGTCGCACACTTCCTGGGCCACTTTGGCCTGGTAAAGCGTGGCCTTTTTGAGCTGGGCCTGCAGGGCGCGTCCGAAAGCCGGAACCATGTAGACTTCGGCAGAGGAAAAGACTATGACCCTGTCCGCCAGGGCCTTCGACATTTCTATGGATTCTTTGAGCTCTTTTTTCCACTTTTCGTCAGCGGCCCTGAAGGCCATAAGATCGTTGCTCCCTGCGCAAAGCATCAATACGTCCCAATGCTTCCCTTCGAGCGAAGGGAGGAGGCGGTAGCGCACCCTGGTGAGGGTGGCCCCAAACTTTCCCACCAGGTTCCACTCCACGTTCCTGTTCATCCTTTTGGCCAGGAGCCTCAGAAATTGCGGGATGAGCCCGTATTTGGTGTTGGAGCAGCCGCACCCTAGGACCATGGAGTCTCCTACGGCTACGGTGGTGAGGGGCTTTTGTTCGCCTCCCGGGACTTCTATCAGCCCATGGGCCTCCCCGGGGGGCTCCTTGGCAAAATCTATGTTTTTCAGTTTCAAGGCGTCGATGGAGGCAGCCATTTTTTCCAGGGCGTTCATATTACCTTCTTTCGGGCGCGGCCTATTCTTCCGCCACGAGATCCAAATAATCTTCTTCCCACCTGTCTTCAACACCATCGGGAAGCAATAAAATCCTATCGGGTTTCAGGGCCTGCAAAGCGCCCCTGTCGTGGGTGACGAGGATGCAGGCGCCCTTGTAGCCCGATATGGCCTCTAAAATTTTTTCGCGGCTGGCCGGATCCAAGTTGTTCGTAGGCTCGTCAAGCAGCAGGAGGTTGGCCCTGGAGTGGGCCAGGGAGGCTAAAGAAAGGCGCGTCTTTTCCCCTCCAGAGAGGACCCCCGCCTTCTTATACACTTCATCGTTTGAAAAGAGGAAGCTCCCGAGGGCGGTCCTGGCCCCCTCTTCGCTCATGTCCCCGCAAGCCTTCAGCATGTTTTCCAATATGGTGCCGTCCTTTTCCAGGTTCTCGTGCTCCTGGGAAAAATACCCTATTTTGCATTTTTCCCCGAGTTCGATCTTCCCCGAATCGGGGGGGATGAGCCCGGAAAGGAGGCGGAGGAAAGTGGTTTTCCCCGCCCCGTTCGCCCCCAGGATTGCGATCCTCGAATCCCTCTCCACTGTAAGGTTCAGCCCCTTAAACAAAGGCACCCCCCCGTAGGAGTAGGAAAGATCCGTGCACTCGGCCAGGACCCTGCCGCCCTTTTCAGGCTCCGGAAGCCGGATATTTGCAATTTTCTCGCGCCTCTTTTCAAATTTCCCTTCCTCCAGGAGCTTTTCAGCACGCCTTTCCATATTCCTTGCGGCCACGGCCTTGGTGGCCTTCGCCCCCAGGGAGGCGCTTTCTTTAAGGAGCCTTTCGGCCTTTTTCCTGGCCGTCTGCGCGGCCTTTTCCATCCTTTCCTCTTCCGCCTCCCTTTCTTTCAGAAAGGCGCTGTACCCCAAAGAGTACCTGTCGAAGACGCCGTCATGGAGGTACCAGGTGGAAGTGGCGCACTCGTCGAGGAGCTTTTTTGAGTGCGAAATCAAAAGCAGGCTCCCTTCAAATTCCGCAAGCTTTTCCGTCAGCCACTCGATCGCCCCGGCGTCCAGGTGGTTGGTGGGTTCGTCGAGTATGAGGGTGTCGGCCCCGGCGAAAATTATTCTTGCCAGCTCCACCCTCCTCTTTTGTCCGCCCGAGAGCGAGGAAAGGGGGGAATCCATATAGTCCCCTATTTCAAGGCGGGAGGCCATTTTCGTGGCGGTGGCTTTGGCGCTCCACCCGCCTAGGGCCTCGAACCTTTCCTGGAGGCGGTTGAGCCTTTCTATATCCTTTTCGAGGTTCTTCCCGCTTTCCACGGCCTTTTGCGCTTCTTCCATCTTCCTTATGAGGGAAGAAAGGCCTTTGGCGGAAAGCATCCTTTCCATTACGGTCTGCGACTGGTTTTCCACCTTCGTCTCCTGGGGAAGGTAGCCCAAAGTGCCCCTTATTTGCACTTTCCCGCCTTCGGGCGCCAGATCCCCTACCAGGGTCCTTACAAAGCTCGTCTTTCCCGCCCCGTTCTTCCCCACCAGGCCTATTTTTTCCCCCGCCCCTATGGAGAAGGAGGCGGGATGCAGAATCTGGCGCGCCCCCCAGCTTATCGACAAACCATCGGCCGTGATTGACATGGAATTTTTCCTTAAATACGAAAGTTATCTAATTTAGACTTTAGAGTATCGGCAAGAAAACGTGCAAAAAAATACAGAAGGCGAAATGGTTCAAAAGCAGGGGGTCTTCGTAGAAGACCTTTCAAACCTGGAAGCAAACGAAAAAATAGTTATAAGGGGGGCCAGGGAGCACAACCTCAAAGAAGTGGACCTGGCCATCCCTAAAAACAAGCTGGTGGTTTTTACGGGGCTGTCGGGATCGGGCAAGTCTTCCCTGGCCTTCGACACCCTCTGCGCCGAGGGGCAGAGAAGGTACATGCAGTCCCTCTCTTCTTACGCCAGGCAGTTCCTGGGGCAAATCCCCAAGCCCAAGGTGGACTCCATAGAGGGCCTGAGCCCCACTATTTCGATAGATCAAAAGACCACCAACCACAACCCGAGATCTACCGTGGGCACCGTGACGGAAATCTACGACTACATGCGCGTGCTCTTTTCCCGCGTCTCCACCCCGCACTGCCCGGTGTGCCTGGAAGAAGTGGGGAGGCAAAGCGCGGAGCAGATAGTGGACGCGATTTTGAGGAGGGGGGGCGAAGTCGAAATCCTATCCCCCCTCGCCCGGGAAAAGAAGGGGGCTTTCGAAAGCCTCTTTGCAGACTTGAATTCCAAGGGTTTTGCAAGGGCCGTGGTGGACGGAAAATACTGCAGGACGGACGAAGCGCCGGAATTGAAAAAGCAGGAAAAGCATACCATTTACGCCCTTGTGGACCGCATCGATCTTAATCCGGAGGAACGCACGCGCCTGACCGACTCCGTGGAGGCGGCCCTGGAGCTTTCAGGGGGAAGCGTGGCGGCAAGGTTCCTTCAAGGCGAAACTTGGGAAGACGAATTTTTCAGCGAAAAAGTCTCCTGCCCCAACGGGCACAGTTTCGACTTGGACATGGAGCCGCGCAGCTTTTCCTTCAACTCCCCTTTGGGGGCCTGCCCCTCGTGCGGGGGGCTGGGGGAAAAGGAGGAGATGGATCTTAGGAGCGTGATAAAGGATCCCTCCCTCTCCCTGGAGGAGGGCGCCATAGACCCCTGGAACCACCAGATAACCGACCACTCCGAACAGCTTTACGGCCTTAGCAGGCAAATGGGGTTCGGGATGTCTACGCCATGGAAGGATCTGCCTAAGGACGTAAAGGAGGCCATCCTCTACAAAGGGTTTGATTTCAGCGAGGAAAAGCCCGTAAAAAACAGGTGGGGCCAGAAAAGGAGCAGGATTTACGGCTTCGAACCCGTTTCGCACTGGCTGAAGCGCAAAATTTCCCAGAGCGATTCGGAGCTCATCCGGAACTGGTACTCCAAGTGGATGCATTCCACTTTGTGCTCGGAGTGCGGCGGAAAAAGGCTGAGGAAGGAAATACTTGCCGCTTGGATCGGCGGAAAATCCATAGTGGACGTGTGCCAGATGCCCATAAAGGAGGAAGCCGAGTGGATTTCGGGCCTCCTCCTTACCCCCAAGCAGGAACTTATAGCCAAAGACGCTTTGAAGGCAATAAGGCAGAGGCTGGAATTTCTTTTGGACATAGGCCTCGACTACCTTACTCTCATGCGCTCCGCTTCCACGCTTTCGGGCGGAGAGGCCCAAAGGATAAGGCTGGCAAACCAGATAGGCTCCAAGCTCACGGGGGTCATGTACGTTTTAGACGAACCGTCTATAGGCCTGCACCAACGGGACAACGATAAAATGCTTTCCACTTTGCGCAGCCTCCAGGCTTTGGACAACACCGTAATAGTCGTAGAGCACGACGAAGACACCATACGCAGCGCCGACTGGCTGGTGGACGTAGGCCCTTTGGCGGGAAAGGACGGGGGGGGCATCGTTTATTCGGGCCCTCCTGAAGGGATAGGCAGGGCGCCCCTTTCCATAACCGGCCAGTTCATGACGGGAGAAAAAAAGATCCAAGTCCCTTCTTCCCGCAGGGAGCCGGGAGGGTGGCTCAGGCTAAAAAACGTAAACAAGAACAATTTGAAGCACCTTGACGTCTCCATCCCCCTGCAGGTTTTTTCAACCATCACCGGGGTGTCGGGATCGGGCAAGTCCACCCTTATGGACGACATCCTCTACCCCAGGCTTTCGCGCGATCTCAACGGCTCCTCTTCAGAGGTGGACGAGGCTGAAGGAAGGATGGAAGGGGAAGAAAAGCTCG
>JAFYJT010000064.1 GCA_017537945.1 Aeriscardovia sp. | reverse complement strand
GGTGGATGATGCCCATCTTGTGGGAGTATTCGAGCGCGTTTAAAATTCCGATTATGATTTGCCCCGCATCAGTCGGGGAAAGCGCTCCGTTTTCCCTTATAATCTCCCGCAGAGTCTGCCCTTTGACGTACTCCATGATGATGTAAGGAATTTTTTCCTTCTCGCCATCGGGCCCCTGGACCTCTTCTTCCCCCGTGTCGTAAATGGAAACGATGTTGGGGTTGTTGAGCTGCGCCACCGATCTGGCCTCTTTGCGGAACCTGGCCAAAAAGACCTGGTCGTTTGCAAGGTTGGGGCGCAAAATTTTTATGGCCACCTGCCTGCCCAGGCGCGTATCGGTGCCTATATGCACTTCGGCCATCCCGCCGTGGCCTATTACCGGTCCTACGGTATATCGGCCTTGAGCCAGGCTCTGGGGAGTGAATTGGCTCATTTGAAACTCCCTTTCTCAAACCCGGCGGGGCCGGTCGAAGGAAGGATGCCCTCTATAAGCTTGTATTCGTTCATAGCATCCGTATGTATGTAGTACTTTGCATGGTGGGGATAGCTGGAAACCCTTCTTGGTACCACTTCGTTCTCAATAACCTCCGAGATATGGTCAATATCGTTTGCCACATCCAAGGCGCTCCTGGGCCTTCGGGCGGGATCCTTATCTAACATAACCATAACATACCTAGCCAGAAGCGAAGGGATCTCCCGCGGGAGCGGGGGGACCGGGTCATTGACCTGGGCGGCGGCTATATCGACCGGGGCAGTCCCGGTAAAGGGCCTGTGCCCGCTCAGCCCTTCGTAAAGCACGATCCCCAATGAATATATGTCGCTTTGGGGCACGGGCTTTTCCCCCTTGGCCTGTTCGGGGGAAATGTACTGGGCCGTCCCCACCACCCTCCCCGCCTGGGTAATCTGGGCCTGGTTGTCCGAATAGCTTACCCCGAAATCGGTTATTTTCACTTTCCCCTCCCTGCTCACCATAATGTTTGCAGGCTTGATGTCGCGGTGGATTACCCCGTTTTTATGCGCCACATATAGGCCTTTGGCGACCTGCGAAATCAGGGGGAGGAGCTTTTTGGGGGCGATTTTTCCCGACTCTTTGTAAATCTGGGCAAGCGAGGGCCATGGGATGTACTCCATTATTAAAAAACCCATGCCGCCGTTTTCGTAATAGTCAAAGAGGGCGGCTATAGCCGGATGGGCAAGATGGGCCGAATTTTTGGCCTCTATCCTCATCCTTTCCAGCCTGGAGGCGTTTTCCTCAAGGTCCCCCCTGAGGGCCTTTACCGCCACCTCCCTCCTCGCCCCAAGATCGTAGGCCTTCCATACTTCCCCCATCCCCCCCTGGGCCAGGCGTTTTACGAGCCTGTAGCGGCTGTGGATAATCTGGCCCTCGATCAGCTTCATTTTTCAGCCTCTTTTATCAGGCTCCCCATAAGGGAAGCGGCCTGGGGGGCGGTGGAATTTTGCAGCATGACCGCCACCACCGTGTCAGGGTTGGAGGCGGAAAAGCCTGCCGCCAGGGAATTTGTGCGATCGGGCTGGGAGCCGTCTTTAACTTGCGCCATGACCGAGGCCACTTGCCCCAAAGAAGGATCCTGCACCTCTGTAAGCTTTTCCATCATCGCTTCAATTTCGGCCGCCTGGGGGGAAGTGAGGGGGGAGAAGAGGAGGGTGGGGAAAACGGAGGAGAGGACCTGGAGGCTTGAAGAGAGGGTCCTTTTCACGAGTTCCGGCTTCATGATCCTTCCTCCGTCGGCGACCGCCCCCACCATCATGGCTTCTTCTAGAAGCGTGACTTCGGAACCACCCTGCCCGGCCCCGGCCAAAGCCAAGGCCTCTTTGCTTCCTACGTCTCCGAGCGAGGAAGGGGAAGAAGCCATGGCAGAGCCGCTCCCCTTTTCGCCGCAGATGGTAATGGGGAAGCCGAACCCGAAGGAGGCGGCTTCTTTTTCCATGGCCCGGGCTCCGAATTTCTGCGCAAGAATCGAAAAGGCGGTGGAGGAAGAATGGGAAAAGGCCGAAGAAAGCCCCATCTTGCTTTCCATTGTGTAAAGGGGGTAGTAAACCCTGTTGGCTATCACCATTCCGGAGGGGAGCTTGAAAGTCGAAGGGGCTTCCACCTGGTCCGAAGGGGCTATCCCGTTTCGCAGGGCCAGGGAGGCGGTGAGGATGTTAAAAGTGGATCCCGGGTTCAGGAGGTACTGGGTGGCAAGGTCGGTAAACGCCCCCTCCTGGGAATAGGAAGAATACAGGCTCCGTGCCTCTTGCGGGTTGTGCACGGCCAAAAGGTTGGGGTTGTAGGCAGGAGAAGAGGCCAAGGTTAAAATTGCCCCCGTCTTGGCATTTAAAACCACCGCGGCGCCGCTCCTGCCTTTAAGGAGCGAATAGGCCTCCTCTTGGAGCGGGGCCTCTATGTTGGTTTCCACGTTCGCCCCCCCCTCTTCCTGCCCGTCGAAAAGGGACTTGAACTTTTGCTGCCATACCCCGCCCCCTTTGCCTGACAGCACTTTGTCGTAGCTCATCTCTACCCCTTGGCTGGGGGGTGCGGCAATGGAGAAAAAGCCCGTCACCGGCGCGAAGGCCGCCCCCTTGGGGTAGGAGCGCTGGTAGTTGAACGAGTCGCCGCTTTTCCGGCTTAGGGCCAAAATCGCCCCTCCTGACGATAAAATCTCCCCCCGGGGCATCCCCGCTTCATGGTAAAAGGCGGCGGTGTTTTCCGGGTTGGCGTCCAAAGAGGGGGCGTAAATGACGGACCAAAAGAAAGTAGAGCAGGTGATGACGAGGAAGAGGACCAAAACCGCAATGAAAAGCTGGCGCAGGGACTTGTTCACCTGGGCCTCCTGAGAACCGAGAGGTCCAAAAGGCCGGTGCCGTTTTCAGAGTCCGGGACAGGCCTTGGGGATTTGTCTATAAGCAAAAGAATCATCAAAATCAGCCAGTCGGCCGTGAGGCTGGATCCTCCTGCGGCAAGGAAGGGCATAGTAAGGCCGGTCAGGGGGAGGACCAGGGTGATGCCCCCGGCTATCGTAAAAATTTGAAAAGCCAAGGAAAAAACAAGTCCGGACGCCAGGAGCTTTCCAAACCCGTCCGCCGTCCTCATGGCTATGACGAATCCCGCAGTTATCAGGCAAAGGTACATCAAAAGCAGGAGGCAGATTCCGATAAATCCCATCTGCTCGGTAAGGGAGGAATAGATGAAGTCGGAATTGGCGAAGGGGGTGAGGGCGGGGTAGCCCCCTCCGAAGCCCGTTCCAAAAAGCCCCCCGCTCCCGAGCGCGAAGAGGCCCTGTACGATTTGGTAGGAGCTCCCGTATGAACGGGTGTAAAGCTGCTTGGAGAAAGGATGGAGCCAGATGTCGATGCGGGAGGAGAAAGTGGGAAAAAGCCCTGCGGAGGCGAAAAAGGCTATAACGAAGGCCGCTATGCCGCACAGCACCCATATTTTCTTTTTGCTGGCCACATAAATCATTCCGGTGAACAAGGCGAAAAACATAAGGCAGATCCCCAGATCGCCTTCGGCCACAAGGATCACGGCCACAAGGATCCATACGGCCGCCAAGGGTCCCGCGTCTTTAAGCCTGGGGAGCCTTCCCCTGCCTATTTTGGACTTTTCCTGGAACTTGTCCCTGTGGGTAAAGAGGTAGGAAGCGAAAAAGATGGCCAAAAACAGCTTTGCAAATTCGCAGGGCTGCCAGGAGAAGCCTCCGAATTTCACCCATACTTTCGCCCCGTTCACCCTTTCGCCGATTCCCGGAAGGAGGGGGAGGGCCAAAAGAATGAGGCCTATGGCCATAAAGGCGTAGGACAGCCGGCGCAGCTTCCTGTAGTCGGTAAAGAAGGCTGCGGCAAACGAGGAAAGGGCGAGGGCCACCGCAAGCCAAATCATCTGGCGCAATCCAAAATCCGTCGGGGAGCCGCTTTGGGCGTACTCGAGATCAATCCTTGTAATCTGGGTAATGCCGATTAGGGAGAGGAGGAGGGCTACGGGGACTATCACCCTTATGCTGCTCGGAATTTTCCTGTCTACTAGGATCGTTAAAAGGATTGCCAGCGCGCAGTCGATTCCTCCGGTCAGAAGGTAGGGCCATGAAATTTTTCCGGCAAGCTTCAGCATCATGGAGGCAAAGCCCAGGCACCCTATGGCGAGGGCGAAGAGGGTAAGGTACATCCTCACGCCCCTGGCTCGTTTTCTTGTTCCTTTGGAAGGCCTGGTCATTTTTGCAGGCTCCCGGCTTTCAAGGCGCCTGCCCTCTGGAGGGCCTGGGCGAGGGAGGAAGCGTGGATCCCTTCCTGGAGCTGCTGCCTGAGGGAAGGGGGGAGGGACGAGGCCTTTAGCCCCGTAGATTCTTCAACATGGGAGAGCCTGATGCCTAAAACGTTCGTAGATACCCCCTTGTAAACGGCCACGTACCCTTCCCATTCCCCTACGTAGTATTGCGTTTGGCTCCAGTAAAAAAGGTAGCCCCCTACGGAAAGTATTGTAGTGAGGCATAAACATAAAAATATCCAAATGGCCGCCTTCCACCTTTTGCGCCTTTTGCGCCCCTCCCGCGCCACTTCACGGCCGTACTGCTTCAAAACTTCCGCGTCCACCGGATCTGCAGGGTTTAAGTTCTTTCCGCTTACTATTGGGATTTCCGCCGTGTCGGCGGGGGGCTCTTTTATATCTAAGGCTTCATTTTCCGCCGCTTCTTCGCTTTTTGCCCCGTTTGGTTCCTCTTCTTCCCCCTCCCCTTCCCGCAAAAGATCGCTCGCCCTTTTCAAAGGGGAATCTTCCTTGACGAGCGCGGGGGCGATTTCCACCTTTTCCTTGGTGGTTTCCGTTATCGAATCCAAAGATTCTTCCACGGCCCCGGCTATCAAAGCGGGGGCCCGCAGCGCGGGGCCTTTAAGGCAGTCCGCCACTACCGCCGTCACGTTATCGGCGCTCCCCGCCTTTAAAGCCATGTTTACCAAGGCCTGGGCGCACAGCTCCTCATCCCTGATCTTTTCCAGGGTGTCTTTTATCGTGCAATCCTCCAAAGACCCAGACAGGCCGTCGGAGCAAAGCAGGCACCTGTCTCCCGCGCGGGCTTTTCTCACGCAAATGTCGGGCAGGGGGTTGATGTTGAAATCTCCCACCACCCTCATAACCACATTCTTCTGGGGATGGATTTTGGCCTCTTCCTTCGTCAGGAGGGAGGAGTCTATGAGGTACTGGACATAGCTGTGATCGTGGGTAAGGCGGATTAGCTTCCCGTTTTGGAGGAGGTATATCCTAGAGTCGCCTATATGGGCCATGACCCAGTAGCCGTCTATCAAAAGCAGGGCGTCCACCGTGGTGCCCATTCCCGAGAGGGCTTTTTCTTTTGCCGCCTTGCCCACTATGGCGTCATGGGCAAGAAGAATGCTTTTCTCCGCCGCCCGGCACACCGCTTCCACGTTGTGCCTGAAGGCTTTGGGGTGCTCCATGTGGCTGAGGGCCCTTATGGCTATGGTGGAGGCGGTGGCGCCCCCCGCGTGCCCCCCCATTCCGTCGGCCACGGCTACAAGCCTGGCGCCCGCAAACCCCGAATCCTGGTTGTCTTTCCGCACGTACCCTTTGTCGCTGACCAGCGAGGAAGAGAGATGAAGCTCCATCCTACCTCAGCTCGAAAGTCGTGGCCCCGAGACGCACGGGCTGCCCGGGCCTTATGATGACGGGGCCGGAAATCTGCTTCTCGTCCAAATAGGTGCCGTTGGTCGAACCCAGGTCTTCGATCACCCACTCGCCCTTTGCGCCTTTGTAAATCCTCGCATGGTGGGAGGAGACGAATTGGTCCGGGATGACGATGGAATTATCTGGCGCCCTGCCCAGCGTGCAAGACGGAGGGACGGGGAAAGTCATTCCCGCATTTTGCCCGTCGACTATCACAAGTACGGTGGTGTCGCTCCGGCGGGGCGAGGGGGCGGAAGCGGGAGGCACATGCGTCACTAAGGAAACTATGGAAGTCTGGGCCACCGAAGGCGCCTGGGATGCCGGAGAAGGAGAAGAGACGGAACGGGCTTCGCCCTTCTCCGGCCGTTTTTTCCTCTTCTTCAGCCATTTGTCCCTGGAAGGCAGAAAGGCCGACACGTCTTTGTGCAGGGACCGGACCGCGAGCCATGCGAAGAGTATCAGGGCAAGGATGAAGCTGTACTTTAAAACCGCATATGTCAATTCGGTCATAGAAAAGCCTTAAAATCCCAATCAGGACCTTGGCTCGGAGGAGGCCCAGAACAGAATCCTGGTCCTCCCTATAGTAATGGTGTTGCCGTCTATCAGGGTGGCTGCAGGGACAAGGTGCCCTTCAACGTATACGCCGTTTGTAGAATGCAGATCCCTGGCGACCACGCCGCGGGGAGTAATGGTAATTTCAAGGTGCTTTCTCGAAATCCCCGGATCGTCTATCACGATATCGCAGTCCGATCCCCTTCCGATTATGGTCTTGGCTGCGGTGAGGAGGTATTGGCGGCCTGAAATTTCCAATACGGGAAAGTCCCTGGCCTCGTTCTTATTGGTGACGGGCGCGGCGTTGCCCTGCACCGATTCGCTCGTCAGCCTAAACTCCCCTTTGGAGATATCGAGGTTTTCTTCAAATATCACCGTAACGGGCCCCTCGAAGCTGTAGGACTGGGAAGCGGCATATTTGGTCAGCCCGTCGGCCAGCTCGTTTGCAAGCGCTTCCGAACCCCACTCTTCTATCTTGTCGAAATCCGGGGTGCTCAATTCAAATCTGTATTCGTTTGGGACTACGGTCCTATTTTGAGAAATCACTCTGGCTTTGGAGTCTATCTCTTTTTCGAGCGCACCTGACAAGTCAACAGGCTGCAGATCTTTCGATCCGAACCGGGAAAAGACCCCGTTGACCCCGCGCTCAACGTGTTTTTCAAACCTATCGAGTATGCTCATCCGACCTCACTTGTTCATTAATAGTCTAACAAGTGGAACTAAAAATTTTACGCCCCTTTTGGGGCCCCTTTGTCCTCCTCCTTTTTTTGCTTTTTTTTCAACCTCCTTAAAACGTACATCTGGAGGGGGAATGTCATAAGCGCCGTGCAAAGCATAGCGGCCGGCTGGGTCAGCGCAATGCCCAAAAAGTGGAAGAAGCGGGGGAGGATGAGGAGGAGGGGGATGAAGAAGATGCAGTTGTTGCCAAGCCCTACGATGGAGGCTATTACGGTATAGCCCAGGTTTTGCTGCATCATATTCGACATCACTACATAAGCGTTCAGCCAAAAGTCCAGGCACTGCAGGCGCAATGCCAAGGCCCCGTAAGAGACCACTTTGGAATTGTCTATAAAGACGCCGACTATCTGGGGGGCGAATATAAATTCCAGGATGCAGATGAATGCCAAAAGGATGAAGGAGGCGAGCAGGATCAGGTTGTAGCCTTTCAATACCCTTTGGTATTTTTTGGCCCCGTAGTTGTAGCCGCACACCGGCTGGTACCCCTGCCCTATTCCGATTTGTATGACGTTTCCGAAGTTTATAATCCTTCCCACTATCGTCATGGCGCTTATCGCCACCGCCCCGTAGCCGGCCGAGACCACGTTTAAAAGGTCGGAAGACACGGCAAAGAGCCCGTTTCTTATGAAGCTGGGGAAGCCTACGGAAAAGATTTCCTTCCACATGGTCCTCTCGAAGGAAACGAGCTTTATGCTGAGCTTGGCGGTGGCCTTTTTAATGTAGATCCAAAGCATTATCACAAAGCTTATGGCCTGGGCTATGGCCGTGGCCACCCCGGCCCCGAAGACCCCCAGGCGCATCACGAACATGAAGACGGGCTCGATTGCCGCGTTCACCACTACCCCGGCGATCATGGCGATCATAGATTCGGTGGGGTAGCCTTGGAACCTCATGGCCGGATTCAGTACGTAAGTGGCGCAAAACAGGGGCGCTATCCACAGCAGGGGGCGCACGTACTGCAGCGCGAGGGGATCGACCGCGGGGGTGGAGCCTAGGATGTGGATGAGGGGCGTCTGGAGCGCAAGGCCCAGGCCCCCCAGGATTATCCCCAAAACTATCGATCCGAAAAGGGCGGTGGAAATCAGCCGTTCGGCTTTTTTTATGTTCTTTTTTCCCAGCTCCACCGACACCCTGTTGCCGGCGCCTATGCCCAAAAGCAGCCCGAAAGCCTGTATAACGATTATTACGGGCATGCACACGCCTTCCGCGGCGCTGGCCTGGGCCCCCATCGACCCTACGTAAAAGGCGTCCACAAGACTGTAACTGATTCCCACCACATTGGAAACTACTGACGGGATCGCCATTTTCGTTATGAGTTTTCCCAGCGGGGCCTGGGTCATTTCAATATATTTTTTATCCTGCATCGGGGCTTCTTGGTGTAATTTACGTAGGTGATTTGCGCGTTGCGATTCGGATGTAAAATTTTACTTATTCATCAAGACATCGGGTCATACAAAAGGGCGCTCCATGCTTTCATCCCTGCAGAACCTGCCCTCCACGGGGCGCTTCGCTCCAAGCCCCACAGGAAAGCTCCATATAGGGAACGTCTACACGGCCCTGGGCGCCTACCTGGGCGCAAGGCGCTTTGCCCATTCCCGCTTCATCCTAAGGATTGAGGATCTCGACACTTCCAAAGACGTGCGTGCAGAAAGCCTGAGGATAATAAAAGATTTGGAATGGCTGGGGTTTGACTGGGACGAAGTGGTTTTCCAGTCCCAAAGGCTGGATATATACGAGGAGGCCCTAAAAGAAATCCGGGCCCTCAATCCTGAAGACCCCCTGCTTTACCCCTGCTCCTGCTCCAGAAAAGAGATTTGCGCCCAAAGCCCGGCAGACCCTATAGACGGAATGAGGGTGTACGGGGGAAAATGCAGGAAAAATCCCCCCTCCGCCCTCCAGGGCTGCTCCCTTAGGCTGAAAGCCCCCCATTTTGGCCGGGACAGGAGGATAGAAGTCAAAGACTTTATCTTCGGCCCCAAAATTTTCGATCTTGAAAAGCAGATAGGGGACGCGGCCCTCAAAAGGCGCGACGGGCAATTTTCCTACCAGCTGGCAGTGGCGGTAGACGACGGCACGGAGGGGATAGGGCAGGTCGTCAGGGGGCGCGACCTTCTCAAAAGCAGCGCGCTTCAAATCTACATACGCCGGCTTTTGGGGCTTGAAGACCTCAGGTTTACCCATTTGCCCCTGATTTTGGAAAATGGAGGCATGAAGATGAGCAAGAGCCATAGATCCGTCGACGTGTCCCTCCTAAGGGAATGGGGGGCTTCGCCGAGGCAGGTCATAGGCTTTTGCGCATGGCTTATGAATCTGTACCCCGCGCCCCGGCCGGCGCCCATGGGAATAGAGGAATGCGTGCAGCTCTTCTCTTACAAGAAGGTAAAATTTGGCCCCAACAGGCTAAATGACGTGGAGCTCCCCCCCTACTTTTCGGATCCCCATTGGTGGAGAGGGAGCGGGGGAAGTTCCAGAAGGATTGAATAATGGCATATATGGACAGCAAAGATCTTGCCAATACGAAGATCTCCGAAAGAAGAGAAAAAGAAATAGCCGAAGCCGTCGCCAAAGTGATGGAAGCGGTGGATCAGGCGGCCAAAGGCAGGCAGGTGCGCGTCATAGCCGCCACAAAGACCCGCGACGTAGGGGAAGTGATGGCGGCCATAAGGGGCGGAATAAAAGTCATAGGGGAAAACAGGGTCCAGGAGCTGGAAGAAAAAATGCCCCTGATTTCGGAAGAGTGCCAGAAGGCCGGGATCCCAATTTCCGCCCACCTCATAGGCCAGCTCCAAAAGAACAAGATCGCCAAGGTCCTCCCCCTCGTGGACTGCATTGAAAGCGTAGAGAGCTTCGACAAGGCCCAGGAAATTTCCGAAAGGGTGCCTGCGGGCAGGATTTTAGACATTTATCTCGAAGTCAACGAGTCCGGGGAAGAAAGCAAGAGCGGATGCAGGCACGAAGAAGCGTTTGACTACGCCCGCCGCATCGCTTCCCTTCCGGGGCTCAGGCTTTCGGGGCTCATGACGGTGGCCGACACTTCCGAAGCGAAGGCCTGCTTTGAAAGGCTGAGGGAGCTTAGGGACAAAATCTGCAACGAAGTTGGAACCTGCCAGAGGCTTTCTATGGGCATGAGCGGGGACTTTGCCGAGGCCATAGCCTGCGGCGCTACGGACGTGAGGATTGGGACGGCGATATTCGGGGAAAGAAGCTTCAAGTGAGGGTGGCGCGCTTCACCAAAGATGAAGATCTGCCCGAATACGGATTCGTCCAGGAGGACAAGGGGAAAAAAATAGTCGCCGCCCTCTCAGGCAACCCTTTTGCAGGAGACGCGACCCTCTCCGGGCAGAGGTTCGATCTGTCCGAAGTACGCCTCCTGGCGCCTAATTTTCCCTTGAAAATTTTTTGCTGCGACGATTTTAAGGATTTTTACCTAAAACCCGCGACATGCGCGGTAGGCCCTGACGATATCCTCTCTATCCCCGACTGGAGCCAGGGGGTGGAAATCAGGGCGGGGATCGGGATAATTATCGCCACTTCCACGAGGAACTGCGCAGTTTCAGACGTAGAAAACCATATCCTGGGCATAACCTGCGTTTTGGATTCCACCGCCCTTTCCGACAGGAGCCAGTTATGCAATACGGCTTTCGACGACTCTTTGGCCCTGGGGCCCTGGATAGAGACCAAGATAGACCCGGATTCGCGCCTCATATTCGGGCACGAAAGGCCCGAAGAGATACGCGGGCTTTTAAAGTGCGCGCTTAAAAACATCTCTTTCATTTCCACCTTTTCCACCCTGCTTCCAGGGGATATGGTAGTAGCGCGCAGCCCCTTTTCCAGAAAAGTAGATCTTCCCGACGAGGCCAGGGTGAAGATTGAAGGCCTTGGTTATCTGAGATCGTACGTAAGGAAAGAGGATTCGAAGGCTTAAAACGCCGCGGATCTCAAATCCTACAAAAATCCGAGAAAGAGCGGGAAAGGCCTTAAACGGGCCTCCCGGCAATTTCCGGGAAAATCCGCGCCTTTTAATTTCAAAGCGTAAAATCCAGGGCTTATACCCATAGAAATTAATCCAAATCCTAATCCCCTACTTCAGCGCCTTGTAGGCTTTGTACCCCGCATATCCGGCTATGGCCAGGAGCAGGGGGAGGAGGAAGAAGAGGAACGCCAGGGGGAGCCTTCCGCCCGTAAGGGGGAGGCGGTCTTCTTGGGCCCCGTTGAACACTATGAAGGAAGAAGCGTCCACAAGG
>JAFYJT010000063.1 GCA_017537945.1 Aeriscardovia sp. | reverse complement strand
GTCCTTCACTTCCACTGAAATCTTAGGGCCGTAGAATGCGGCGCCTTCTTCGTCAAGCTTTAAAGAGAGCCCGGAGGCTTCCCCTACCCTGCGGAGCGTATCTTCGGCCTTTTGCCAAATTTCGTCCGAGCCTACGTATTTGTTCGGATTTTTGGTGGAAAGCTCCAAGTAAAAATCCTTCAGCCCAAAGTCTTTGAGGACGGTGAGGATAAAGTTCAGGGTATTTGACAGCTCCCCTTCCATCTGCTCCGGAGTGCAGTAGATATGGCTGTCGTCTTGGGTAAATCCCCGCATCCTCGTCAGGCCCTGCACTTCCCCTGATTTCTCATACCTGTAAACCGTCCCAAACTCAAACAGGCGCAAGGGCAGCTCCCTGTAGGATCTTTGCCTGGACATGTAGATAAGGTTGTGCATGGGGCAGTTCATAGGCTTCAAGTAATAATTTTGCGCCTGCCTTATCGTCTCGCCCTCTGAATTTTTCAGTTCGTCAAGGTGCATGGGAGGGTACATGAAGTCCGAATACCAGTTAAGGTGCCCCGAAGTCTTGTAAAGGTCCTCTTTCGTCACGTGGGGGGTTTGGACGAAGGAATAGCCGTTTCTAAGGTGCATCCGCCTGGAATAATCCTTCATCGTCTCAATTACGGCAGAGCCTTTGGGATGGAAGACGGCGAGGCCTGCGCCGAGCTCGTTAGGGAAGGAGAAAAGATCCATGGCTTCCCCGATCTTCCTGTGGTCCCTTTTGGCTATTTCTTCCCGCCTCTCCAGGTACGCTTCCAGATCCTCCTTGGTAGGCCAGGCCGTCCCGTAAATCCTCTGCATGGAGGGATTTTTTTCATCCCCCTTCCAGTAGGCCGAAGCCGTGCGCAGGAGTTTTACCGCCCCTATTTTTCCGGTATTTTGCATGTGGGGCCCGCGGCAAAGATCCTGCCATACGGTTTTGCCGCCCTGATCCACGTTGTCGTACATGGTAAGGGCCTGGCCCTCTTTATCCTTTATGAGTTCAAGCTTGTAGGGCTGCCCCGCTTCTTCGCGGAGGGCCTCGTCGAACCCTACCTCCCTCCTGACGAACTTTTGCTTTTGGGATATGATTTCCCTCATCTTCTTTTCAATTTTTTTCAGATCTTCAGGAGTGAAGGGCGTCTTGACGTCGAAGTCGTAATAAAACCCGTCTTCTATCACCGGGCCCACGCCGAGTTTTGCGTCAGGATAGAGATCGGCCACCGCCTGGGCCAGGACATGCGCCGCCGAATGGCGCATGATGTCCAAAGCCTCCTGGGAGCCGGGGGCGATGTCCTCAACTTCGTCTCCGGCTTTAAGCTCGGTAGACCAGTCCCTTATTTCCCCGTTTATTTTTGCGGCTCCGCATCCGCTGCGCCCTTCAAGAACCTCTTTAGCCCTGATGGGAAGCTCTACGAGCTTCTCCTTTCCATCAACCTTGATTTTCGCTTGTCCTGACTGAGACATAAGAAAACATACCCCGCATAGAAAAAAGTGTGAACTTTATGAAGATATGAAAAGTGGGCGATGCAGGAATCGAACCTGCGACCCCTTCGGTGTGAACGAAGTGCGCTACCGCTGCGCTAATCGCCCTTGAAAAGTGGGCGATGCAGGAATCGAACCTGCGACCCCTTCCGTGTCAGGGAAGTGCGCTACCGCTGCGCTAATCGCCCATTTGGTGGATGGGAGGTGGGTATGAGAGTCGAACTCATCTAAACGGTTTTGCAGACCGGTACCTAACCGCTGGGTCAACCCACCAATGGTTTTAAAAAACCCGAGCGGACAACGGGACTCGAACCCGCGCTCTCGACCTTGGCAAGGTCGCGCTTTACCAACTAAGCTATGTCCGCATGCGTTCGTCACGCACTCGCTATTCTACTCGCTGCAATTTCATAAAGCAATACTCGAGGCCGGATTGAAAATTTTAAGGCTTGTGGTATTTTTTAATAAGCGGGCTGTAGCGCAGCTTGGTAGCGCACCTCGTTCGGGACGAGGGGGTCACAGGTTCAAATCCTGCCAGCCCGACCTCTCCTCCGGCCCTTTTGCTTCCTTCCGAACAATTCTTCGTTCCTCCGCTTGTACTGCTTTGGATCATGACTGGTCAAATGCCACTTTCCGCACCATTTGCACTGGTAAACGAAAAGCGACACTCCCCTTTTGAAATAGGTCTCCTTAACCTCGTTTTCCGCCTGCGATCGGGAAGCGTACATTATTTTGTTGGATATTTCGCAACGCTTGGGCTCAAAGAAATACACTTACATTAATATAAACCTAAAATGCACAGCGCATTGGGTCTTAGGGGCCAGGAGTAGAAATTTGATAAGAACCACCGAAGAAGACATGGATCTGAAAAAATTGCCGAAAGCGGACAGAGCTTCAGGGCGAAAATGGCAGCGGAGGGGGTTTACAGGTTTGTGTATAAACGCTCTGCCCTCTTCATTTCAAAAAAGGCCCCCTGCCGGTTTGAAGTCTCCTGCTCCCCTAGGGAATGGGAAGAAGTATGGGTCCCTTATTTCGATCTTGAAAGCAGCTACGAATTGAATCCCGAAGACTTTGGCAACCCCTACCTCCAAAAGGCTGTAAATGCCGGAAAAGGCATAAGGATTTTGAGGCAGGATCCGTGGGAATGCCTTATAAGCTTCATAATTTCGCAGCGGAAAAACATCCCGGCCATAAGCTCGTGCGTGGAAAAAATGAGCGCGGAGAGGGGGGAAGAAATACGGACGCCCCACGGGGGGCTGAAGGCCTTCCCGGAGCCTGCAGGCCTTTTGGGAGACCTTTCCGGCTTCAGGCTGGGTTACAGGGAAGGGTACGTGCGGGAAGCGGCCAGGAAGGTGGCCGAAGGGGAATTGGATTTATGCTCCCTGGCACAATTGCCGGATGCCGATCTTAAATTGGAACTTAAAAAAGTGAAAGGCGTGGGGGAAAAAATAGCCAACTGCGTATTGCTGTTCGGCTACCACAGAATGTCTTGCGCGCCGGTAGACGTGTGGATAGAAAAAATCATAAACGAATGGTTCGGGGGTAAAAACCCCTTTCCCGACATGGGGGACAAAGCCGGAATCCTCCAGCAGTACCTCTACTTTTACGCCCGCTCTATCTAGGGCGCCTGCTTGCGGCTTCATTGGCCTTTGCGGCCAAGCCGTCAAGGCGGCGCAAGGCGGGAGAAGGCGCAAGCTCTTCAGTCCCGTACCTTCCAAGCTCCGCTTTGCGTATTAAAAAGTCTGCCAGCACGGGATTTTTGGAAAGCACCGGGCCGTGAAGGTAGGTGCCTATGGCGTTATTTGCCATGGCTCCGTCCGTTCCGGCCTTCATATTGTTTCCGAAGCCGGAGACGACTCTCCCCAGAGGGGGGAGGGGGGAGGAAAAGTAAGTCTGGCCCGAGTGGTTTTCAAACCCCACCAGCCTCCCAAACAGTTCCGACTCCTCCACGAGGTTTCCTATGATCCTTTCGGGGCTGGCCTCCGTATAGAGATCGAAAACGGAAATTCCGGGGATCTTTTTCCCGGAGTTGGTGAGGAAGTACTTTCCGAACAGCTGGTACATCCCGCAAATCATAAGCATGGGAACGCCCTGGGAGGCTAAATCGCGCAGCTGCCTTCCCCGTTTCTGCAAATCGTCAAAAATGTTTTTTTGCCCCGAGTCCTGGCCGCCGCCGCCCAGCACCATATCAACATGATCCGGAAAGCTGTCCCCGGGGTTGTAGAAATGCACTACGGGTTCGAAGCCGTAAAAGGAAAGCCTTTTGGAGACTATAAGCACGTTGCCCATGTCCCCGTAAAAGCTCATGTCGTTGGTGTAAAGGGAAAGGACGTCAATCCGCCGCATACAAGTTCCTTCCCTTGCTTTGATCCAGATTCAAAAGGAGTTTGCGGATGGAGAGCATGGAAGTGTAGCTGGAAAATATCAGCTTTTCCCCGGGGCGGTCAAGAAAATGCGCAAGGCCTTTTTCTATATCGGGTTCGGCCCGCAGGACTTCCTTGCCGTTATATTCCAGGCATAGCGCCATATCGAAGGCCCTTTCCCCGCTCACGGTTTTCACCGCATCCAGATTCGAGTAGTCGACATCGTAAATCCAGCTTACGTCCCTTCCGTCGGCGCTTTGGTCGTTTAACGCCACCATTATTTCCTTCCCTTCGAGCCGTATGGAGCGGAGGGCCGAGGAAAAGCCGACGGGGTTTTTAACGAGCACCACCTCTATGTGCGATCCTCCGGCTTCAAAGCTTTCCCCCCTCCCGAAGGCCGGGCGCACTTTCGACACGGCCTCTGCCACCGCCCTCGGGGAAAAATCAAACCCTTTGAAGCGGGCAGAGCCTTTAAGATCGGGGCAGCAGCGGACTACATTTAAAATCCCGCAGATGGCGGCGGCGGCATTGAGGAAATTAAAACTCCCCTTCACCCCCATGGGAAGCGAAAATTCTTCCCCGCCGATTTGAAAAGAGGCCTTATCCCCAGAGATTGCTTTTAGCGCTACCAAGGCCGATCCGCCCTGGACCGCCGGAGCGCGGCCATGCCGCATGCATATCAAGTCTTCATCTGCCGGGAACAAGGGCGAAAGGGAAGGATCGAAGCCGTAAAAGGAAGTCTGGACCTTGGGGGAGCTGCCTATAAAGGATCTGACCCTCGCGTCCCCCGCATTCAAAATAAGGCCCTTCGTCGCGCAGGAAGCCACCTTGGAAAGCATAGCTTCGACTGCGTCCCTCTCCCCATACCTGTCGAGCTGATCCCTGCAGCAGTTCAAGATGAGCGCGTAAGAAGGGGGGAACTGCCTGCAAAATACGGGCGCCCAGGCTTCATCCAACTCAAAAACCCCTATGTCGCCAAAAAGCTTTCCCGAAGGGCTCATGCGCGAGAGGAGCGAAGAAATGATGCCCCTGGTAAAATTTGCCCCCGAACCGTTGGTGACCACCTTCAGCCCTAGGAATGCGAGAGCTTGGGAAATCAGGCGCGCCGTCGTGGTTTTTCCATTGGTGCCGCAGACAATCATAGTCCCCAAGGGCAGTTGGCCCAGAGCGGAAGAAAGAAAGCCGGCGTCTAGTGTTTCTACAATCATCCCCGGCAGGGAGTTGCCCCTTTTTAAGAGCCTGCAGGCCCCTTGCACGCTTTTTCCTACTACCACGCTCAAGGGCGAACTCGTATTTTTCAATTTGCGCCTCATCTTTCCTATCCTAGTGGAAAACCAAAATACTGAAAAACCCTATGAAGTAGAAGCAAAGGCTCAAAACGAACGAGGAAATGGAGTAGAGGAGGAATTTCTTCCCCCCCCTCTTTTCGCGCGCCAGAAGCGCCGCCGCGGTTCCAAGGACGGCAAAAGAAGAATATCCGCACAGGAAGCCTGAAGAGATCACCCTTTGGAGGAGGGGGGAAACCTCCATCAGAAAAATCATTGCGTTCAAAATTCCGCACACAAGGCACGAGACAAGGCTGGCCGCAAAAATGCTGGCCGCGCGCCCCCTTTTAAACCCCGTAAAAAGCCTGTCCTGGCAAAACCTGAGGGCTGTGCCGAAGGCAGAAGTGACTACTATTAAAATCCCCACCCACATTTTCGCCTCAGTACCCGTGCCTGGCGCCCGAGGCGCCCTTTTTGGGCCCGGCATGGGGGAGCTGGCGGCCGGCGCGCCCCCTTTTCGCGATCTTTTTTCCGGAACCCAAAAATACGCCCAGGTAGCTGGAAACGATGCATGCGGCAAAGTTGACGGCCACGTAAAAAATAAGCACCCATATGTCAGGCTGCAAAAAGAGGAGGGAAATTTGCGAGAAAACCAAATCGAATACGGTAAAGCTGGCGGCCGCCCCTTCGGAAAGAAAAGCGTACCATTTCGACCCTTTGGAGGGGAAGCGGCGCCTGAACATGGAGATGAGGAAGCCGAAGGCAAAGGCCCCTACGATGTTGATAAAAAGGTAAGTCCAGTCCCAGGCGTAGAAGCTGAAGGAAGCGAAATTAAGGAAGCTCGTCAGCACTACCCTTAGGCATGATCCTAGGAGGGCCCCTGCAAATACAAAAAGGGCTTCGCGCAGAAAATGCCCCTTTGAAGCCTTGTGGCTTGCCTTTTCCCTGTTAATTTCCCGCTTCTTTCCTTTAAAGCCTACAAGCTAATTTTATTATGCGGCCTGTCAGGACAGGCTTTGGGGCTTAAAAGCCCGGCCTGAGGCAAATTCAAATAAATCTACGGGAAACGGATAAAGGTTTTTTCCGGGGCGGACAATGGAAAACCGGCAGCTTTGCGCTGCCTTTTACAAAAAAGCGGGTTGCATTTTTGAGGCCCCTTGGCTTTAAAAGGCGGTTTTAAGCGGGGGGGTAAAAAAGCCCAAAAGGCTGCTCAGATCCGTCAGAAGGAAACCTCCCCAGGCCTTCTTCCCATCCTCCCCCCAGGATTCTAAAATCCGGAACCCGGATTTTTTTAAATCGCTTCTTTAGCTTTTCCGGACGAACCTGCGCCTTGCCTTGCCGTGCGCGCTTCCAAACTCTGCAGGTTTTTTGCGTGCCCCCTGCACTGAAGGGGCTTTAAAAATAATCGCCCCATAAGACCCTACGCCGCAAAGATTTTGGAAAATCCGACTTGTTTGCCGCCGCAGCTGCGCGGCTAGAAAGATGCGCCAGCCGGTGCCCAATTTATTTTTTCGTTGCCCTGCCTCCGGGTCGGAAATCCCCCGGCAGGAAGGCAGGAACTAGAATAAGCGCGCCCCATTTCCTTCCCGTAAGCCGGTTAGTCGGGGGGGCCCTTTTTACATTCCTGGGACGTCTAACGGCTCTGAAAAATGCCTCCCTTTTCCGGCAAAATAAGCAACATGCGGGCTTCCTTCTGCTTCCCTTCCAAACCCCGCCCCGCTTGTGGCTCCTTTTGGACCGGTTTTGGGGAGCTAGAGCCGCCGCCGGCTTATCCCGCTTTTCCAAACGGAAGGGTGGAAAAGGCTACCGGACAAGAAGGGCTACAACTTCCGTATGGTGGGTGCAGGGGTAAAGGTCGAAGCCGCGTAAAAACTCCAGCCTATACCCCTTTTCTCTCAAATACCCGCAGTCTCTGGCAAAAGTCGTGGGATTGCATGAGACGTACGCTAGGGCTCCCACATTTTTTTCCGCCAGGCCTTCGCATACTTGCCTCCCTAGGCCGGATCGGGAGGGGTCTGCCACTACCAGGCCAGGGGAAGGAGAAAGTGCGGGGATCGCTTTTTCCGCTTTTGCGCAGGAGAGGACAAATTTCTTATCCCCTCCTGTGTTCCTTTTGGCCGCCTGCACCGCCTTCGGAGCCTGCTCGACGCTCTCCACCCTTTTAAAAAGCGATCCTAAAGGCAGGGTAAAAAGCCCTGAACCGGAATAAAGGTCCCATGCCAATTTCCCGGAAAACGGCTTGGCCAACTCATAAACGCATCCGGCCAGGGTTTGGGCGGCCAAAACGTGGACCTGCCAGAAAGAAGCGGCGTCCACTTCGTACCTGTAGGCGCGGTCCAGCTTTATTTCCTGGATCAGCCTTTTTCTCCCCGCCAGCTTTTTCCCGCCCACTCCTATGTAGAAGTTTCCCTCCTCTTTTCCGCTCCCTACGGCCATTCGCACGGAGGAGTTTTTAGGAAGCCCCCCCTTCCAAATTCCGGCTTTTTCAGCCTCCTTTAAAAGCGGGAGGGCGCCCAGGGGCATGGTGGAAACAGGGACGAGGTCATGGCTCCCCCTCCTCCTCATAGAGGGGAGGCCTTCAAAATTGGTCGCAAGCTCTATGCGGCTCCTCCAGTGGAGGCCCCCGTGCTCCAAATCGAACTGCAGCCTCTCTACGGGGCACTGGGCCTCAATCCCGGCTATGCGCCTAAGCTGATTTTCTATCACCCACTTTTTCCACAAAATTTGCCCTTCAAGGCTGACAAAGCACAAGTCGGCGCCCCCGATGCCCCCTCCTAGGGCCCTAGGCCCCCCTTCCTTCCATAAGGGCCCTACCCTGAAGGGGGAAGCGGAAAGCACTTCCCTTGCCTCCCCCGTCCAGAAGCTGGCCTGCGGCCTTGCAGGCTCGTCTATGGAAATTAAGACTTCTTCTCCGGGCAGAGCGAAGCGCACAAAAACCGCGCGCCCTTCGATATGGGTTACGCACCGGCCCTGATCGGCAAATTTTTCGATTACGGCCTTAAATTCTCTGGGAGCCATACTTCCTGGCCCTGTCCACCCTTTTTATCTGAGGTGAGATAATCATCCAGCACAGCCACACCGTAACGGCATAGAGGGGGATGCCCAAAACCAAGTGCAGGATGCCCAAAACATCTATGTTGTCCGCAAAATAAAAGGGGAGCTCTATTATGAGGCGGATGGAAAAGAGCGCTACCCACACCCACGTCGCCTTCATATAGGCCTTATGCAGCTTCTTGTCCCCGTTCCATTCGCGCGCCCAGGCCCTTAGCCCGTTCTTGGGGGGTGTGTGGAAAAATTCCACCAGTATTCCGAGGATCGGAAAACGGCACAAAAGGGTAATGAGAAAAACTATGACTGCGCAAAAATCAAGGATAAAGGCGGGAAGGTAGTAGTTTCTCGCGCTGTGGCTGAGGGCGGCCGCCGCCAAGTAGATGCAGGAGAGGACGAGGCCCACTACGGCGCTCCTCATTTTTTCCCGCATTATAAATCTCCATGCTATGAAAAAGAGGGAAATGCCTATGGAGCACACGACCGCTATGGAGAGCTTGTGGGTGCAGATATAAAGAATTAGGAAGATCGCGCTGGGGCCCACGGCCTCGCATATCCCCCTCCAGCCCCCTACGGCATCCATAAAGGAGAAGGTGTCGCTCTGAGCCAGGGAGGCAAAGCCCTTTTTGCCCCCGCCCTGGCTGGGTTTGGGCCCTTCCTGGGGCCCAGGGGAAGCGGGGAGGGCGGAAGAGACCACTCTCCTCCCTCTTCTTTCTCCGGAGCCTTCTGTCATTTCGCCCTTTCCCTTACCTTATTTCCGTAAACATGGGGCCTCTCTCCAAGGTCTCCTGCACGCTTTGCTTCGTAGTCACATCCACCATTCTTACGCCGTCCGTTTTCCCCGCTTTCTCCATATTCTGGGGCAAAAGCTGGGGAGGGAAGAAGAGGGGGACGGGGTCTCCGGGGGCCAAAGGCTCGCTTCCCCTGTCTGCAATCACGGTAGAGAAAAAGTCGTCCAAAAAGCTCTTTTCTTCCCCCCCTACCGCGGCTGGCCCTGCGAAAATCCCGCGAAGCATCCACCTGGGGCCGTCCACCCCCACGATCCTTGTAGGGATTTCCACCCCTTCGCGCACCTTGGTAGTGAAAAAGACTTCCGGGCCAAAGACCCCCTCCTCCTCCCTGGAGCCTTTCTGGGAGGAAAGTATGTCTTCCCTAAGCTCCTCCCAGAACTTTACCCTCCTCGGGGAAGCCAGAAGGGTGAGCTGGAGCGATGAGCTTCCGTAAGTGAAAGACAAATCCGCTATGTTCTTTTTATCCTCGGAAGGGGTAAGGCGCATGGAAAGCCCGGGCTTCCCCAGGATTTTCAATGCCCCCAGATCCAAATACTCCCCCTTTGGGGCGTCCGGATCGGAAACGTCGTAGGGGCCCGAATGGCCAGCGACCCCTTCGGCCTCCGCCAGCTCCTCTTCTTCTATCTCTCCTTCCCTCTTCTCCCTTTCCCCTTCAGGCCCTTTTCCGGCTTCTTCCTTTTTCTTCTCCCGCTTTTTAAACAAAATTTTCCTCCTAGCACTCGTATTCGACGCTTACCGGGCCGTGATCGCTAAAACGCGAATCGTAGGACGGAGCCCTTTCTATAAAGAACTTTCTCGCCTTTGAAGAGAGGCCGGGGCTTCCCAGTTCGTAATCCAGCCTCCAACCCGCATCGTTGTCGAAGGCGCGCCCCCGGTAGCTCCACCATGAATAGGGCCCCTGGACCCGTCCGCAAAGGCTTCGCACTTCGTCGACAAGGCCCAAAGAAAGCCACTTGTCCATATATGAGCGCTCCCTGGGCAAAAAGCCCGCGCTGTTCGTATTCAGCGCCGCATTCTTGATGTCTAAAGGGGTATGGGCTATGTTTAGGTCCCCGCATATCAGAAGCTCCCTGCCCTTTTCCAGCAGGAGCTCTTCAATCCTGGAAGTTGCGCTGTCGAGAAAGCGGTATTTTTGGGCCATTTTTTCTTCGTCCGAGCTGTCGCCGGAGTGGACGTAGGCGCACACCAGGGTCAGCTTCGTGCCGCTCTTTAAAGTCAAACGGGCTTCAATCCACCTTCCGCTGTCTACATCCTCTTCAAGCCCCTTTAACCCGAAAGACAGTTCTTCAAAGGGGAAAACGCTTAAAACGGCCACTCCGGCCCGCCCGCGGATCCGGCAAAGTCCGTACGCCTTGTAAAGCTCTTTGCCTCTGGAAGAATAGGAAGAAGAGATATCGGAAAAAATGGATTCTACGGCTTCCTGCGGGGCGCGCACCTCCTGCAGGCATAAAACATCGGGCAGGGTGCGCTCTATCCAGCCCCCCATTCCTTTGCGCCATGCGGCGCGCAAGCCGTTCAAATTGGATGTGGAAATAAGCGTCGCCATCTGTAACATTCTAAAACCGAACGGCTATTTTTTCCCCAAAAACCATTTTCGGGGCAGCAAAGCGGCCACCACCTGGACCACTATCATCCCAAAAAGCCATATGTAGCCTGCAGAGGCGCTGAAAAAGGTAGTGAAGGCCGGGGAGGCTACGGGCACCAAGACGCTCCCGCCCGCCCCCGGGGAAAGGGCCAAGATCCACGCCAGGGCGCTCGAAAAAACCAGGCACACCCCTACGCCCGCTATCTTTTTATCCCGCCTGGCCAAAAGGGAGACGATGAAGACCAGGAGCAGGGAGACTAAAAGCCCCCAGGGGAAGGGGCCGTCAACTCCGTCCCTGGCCAACAGCGTTCCAAAAACTGCCGAACAGAGGGCGAAAAAGGCGATCCTAATCCAGGCCAGGACCGACTTTACTTTGTTTCCCTTGCCTGCCTGGCGCGCCACTTGTACCACTGCTCTCTGTTGAGGATGATTTTCCTTACCCTTATGGCCTCCGGCGTAACTTCCACGCATTCGTCTTCGGCGGCAAAGTCCAGCGCCTCTTCAAGGGTGAGGCAGAGGGGGGGGGTGAGGGTTTCAAGCACGTCTGCAGTCGAAGAGCGCATGTTGGTCATGTGCTTTGCAACGGTGACGTTTACATCCAGGTCGTTAGGCTTGTTGGCCACCCCCACCACCTGCCCTTCGTACACCTGGCTCTGGGGCTCTATAAAGAAGACCCCCCTGGCCTGGAGGTGCTGCATGGCGTATGGGGTGGCGGCGCCGCGGGTCCCTGAAACCATGGATCCGGCCTGCCTTGTGACGATGTCCCCCGCCCAGGGCTTGTAGCCGGTCAGCAATGAGGAACTGACGGCGGTGCCGTGCGTCTCTGTAAGGAGCTTGGCCCGGATGCCTATAAGGCCCCTGGAAGGGACGGAAAAGACCAGGCGCACCCAGCCCGAGCCATGATCCTTCATTGAAACCATCACCCCTTTTCGGAGGGCCATAAGCTGGCTGACGGCTCCGACAAATTCGCTAGGAACGTCTATGGTGGCTTCTTCGAAGGGCTCAAGGATGCGTCCGTCTTCCCCCTTGCGGGTCACGACCTGGGGGCGCCCCAAAGTAAGTTCGTAGCCCTCCCTCCTCATCTGCTCTGCCAGGACTGAGAGGGCGAGTTCCCCCCTTCCCATCACTTTCCACATGTCCGGCCGGTCGGTGGGGAGGACTTTTATAGAGACGTTGCCTACCAGCTCGCGGTCCAGCCTGTCTTTAAGCATTCTGGCCGTCAGCTTGTGATCCTTGCCTTCGGTGCCCGCCAGGGGGGAGTCGTTTATGCCGAAAGTCATGGAGATGGCAGGCTCGTCTATGTGGATTACTTCCAGCGGCCTGGGATCTGCCATGTCCACTATGCTCTCGCCTATCATTATGTCCTGCACTCCGGCCACGGCCACAATGTCGCCGGGCCCTGCGCAAGGGGTTGGAATCCTTGTGAGGCCGGAAGTTTTGAGCAGTTCGGTTACTTTGAAGCTTTCCATCCCCTTTTCCCTGACCAGCCCGTAAGTCTTGCCTTTTTCAATCATCCCGTTATAGACGCGCACAAGCCCGAGGCGCCCCAGAAAGTCGGAAGAGTCGATGTTGGTCACCAGGGCCTGCAGCGGGGAATCGGGATCGTAGGAAGGGGCCGGGATTTCATTTACAAGCGCGGCGAAAAGGGGTTCCAGATCCCCGTTTGCAGGCATTTGCCCGTCTTCGGGCCTTGCGGTGTCGGCCCTTCCGGCCTTGGCGCAGGCGTAAAGCACGGGAAGGGAGCAAAGCTTGTCTATATCGACTTCCACCCCTTCCGCCATTACATCCTCCGCCAGGGAAAGGAGGAGGTCGGTGGTTTCGCTCACTACTTGCGCAATCCTGGAATCGGGACGGTCGGTTTTATTTATCACAAGTATTATGGGAAGCTTCGCTTCCAGGGCTTTCCTGAGCACAAAACGCGTCTGGGGCAGGGGCCCCTCGGAAGCGTCCACCAGAAGGATCGCGCCGTCCACCATCGAGAGGCCCCTCTCTACTTCCCCGCCAAAGTCCGCATGGCCTGGCGTGTCGATAAGGTTGATGGTGATGCTTTCCTGCCCCTTTTTGGCCGCCGCCTCCCCGCTGTAACTTATGGCCGTATTTTTGGCCAGGATGGTAATTCCCTTTTCCCTCTCTATCTCTCCGCTGTCCATGACCCTGTCAGGCACTTTCTGCCTGTCTGAAAAAGCGTGGGCCTGCTTCAGCAGCGCGTCTACCAGCGTGGTTTTGCCGTGATCCACGTGGGCTATTATGGCTACGTTCCGTATGTCGGGTTTGATCATCGTCCTTATATTTCTCCAGTCAAGTTTTAAGCGATGAATTTTTTGGCCAGGATCTCGTAAGTGGCCTCCCTGTACTCCTTTGCCACTTTGTGATCCGGGGCATAAAAAGTTATGGGCGCCCCAGCTACGGAGGCGTCGGGGAGCTTGATGGATCTAGAGATCGCAGTGTGGAAGAGCTTGTCCCCAAAAGCCTCGTAAAGCCTGTTTAAAGATTCCTGAGCGTGGTTGGTGTTGGTGGTATACATAGTGGGCAGAACCCCGAATACTTCGAGGGAGGGGTTAATCCTGCTCTTCACCCTCTTTATAGAGTCCATAAGAAGGGCGACGCCCCTAAGGGCGAAATACTCGGTGGAAACCGGAATTATGACTCCCGAAGAGGCCGTGAGCGCGTTTACCGTCAAAAGCCCCAAAGAAGGCTGGCAATCAATGAGGACG
>JAFYJT010000062.1 GCA_017537945.1 Aeriscardovia sp. | reverse complement strand
CCTTGTGGACGCTTCTTCCTTCATAGTGTTCAACGGGGCCCAAGAAGACCGCCTCCCCCTTACGGGCGGAAGGCTCCCCCTGGCGTTCCTCTTCTTCCTCCTCCCCCTGCTCCTGGCCATAGCCGGATATGCGGGGTACAAGATTTACAAGCTCAGAATCTGAGGGCTTCAAGGCTTCCTTCTTCCTTTTTTGTTAGGATTAAGCGAAAAGCTGAAGGAGGAAAATGGGATCCGTAATTTCAGGAATACAAATAGAAGAAGGAAACCTGGACGTGCCTCTCGACTGGCGGGGCGTGAACCCGAAGGACGAAGGGGAAGTGGAAAAAAGGATGGGGGAGGAAAAACTCTCCATCCACTACATGGTGCTAAAGAAGGCGGGTTCGGAGAAGAGCCCGCTGGGACCCCTGGTCTTCTTCCAAGGGGGGCCCGGCCAAAAGTGCCCGAGGCCCAGGGGGATAAATTCCTGCCACCCTTGGATAAAGACCGCCTTGGAGGTCGGATTCGAAGTAGTGCTGCCCGATCAAAGGGGAGTAGGGGACTCTTCCCCCATTACCGCCTCTACCCTCCTTAAAAGGGGGGACGGGAAAGCCCAGGGCGAGTACCTCAAGAGGTTTTTGACAAGATCCATAGTCTGCGACTTCGAATATCTGAGGATCAAGAAATTCAGGGGGGAAAAGTGGGTCTCCCTGGGGCAGTCCTTTGGGGGGTTCATCACTTTGACCTACCTCTCGTTCTTCCCCGAAGGCATAAGGCTCGCTTTCACTTCCGGGGGGATCGGCAAGATCCCGTCCGACATAATGGAGTCTTACCGCAAGACCTACGAAATGGTGGTAGAGAAAAACGAAAGGTACTTCGAACTCTTCCCTAAGGATCGCGACCTTCTCTTCCGCCTTGCAGACAGGATTAACGCCGAAGACTGGCGCCTGCCCAACGGGGACAAAATGACGGTCGAAAGGCTCCAATCTTTGGGGCAGCAGTTTGGGATGTCTACAGGGTTTGCGGACGTGCACTGGATACTGGACGAAGCCTTCTGCGGAGGGGAGTTGAGCGAGAACTTCCTGAGGGACGTTTGGAACGCCACTTCCAGCTACGGCCACGAGCTCTATTGGACCCTGCAGGAAGCAATCTACATGGACGGGAAAGGAAAGCTCGACTGGCCTTCAGACAGGCTGAGGGAGTCCTCCTTCCCGCAGTTTTACCCTTCCGCCCGGCCCCTGCTTTTTACGGGGGAAATGAACTACAAGTGGAGGTTTGAAGAGGAGAAGGCCTTAAAGCCCTTCAAAGACGCGGCGTTCGCTTTGGAGGAAAGCTCCGAATGGGAGGAAATTTACTCCATTCCGCAGCTGAGGGAAAACCCCGTGCCCCTCTACGCCATGGTCTACTTCAATGACATGTACGTGCCCAGGGACGACTCGATGTCGACCCTTTCAATGGTTGGAAATTCCCATTACATCATCACCAGCCAGTTCGAGCACGACGGGATAAGGGTGGCGGACGCCTTTAAAAAGATTTTGGACTTGGCGGCGGAAAACGGGGATATAGACATTTAGCTTTTTAAGGCGCACAAAAAAACAGGGCCCCAGAGCCCTGTTTTTTTTGTTTTTAGGCAGCCTAAATTAATTTCTTCTTTTTCAGCTCTTCCGGATCGAATGTGGCTTCGTCGGCTCCGGTAATGACCCGGTTGGCTTCCACCACCATGGCCCTTATGGCCTCGTTCTTCTCAAGCTGCTCCTTGAGGAAGATATCCTTCTCGGAGAGGTGGAAGACCTTCCAGAAAAGCCAGGAAAGGAACCAGGCTAAAGCGAACATGCCCACAAGGCAGTAGCCGATGTCGGCAAAGTCAATGTTCTGGATCCAGAGCAGGAAGCCGCTTTGGGCGTTTACTTCCATGCCGATCACCTGTATCACTTCGATCCACGCGACTATGAAGGCCACGGTGACCGAGAGGGTAGTGATGATCATGTTGTAGTAAATCTTCTTGAGGGGGGAAGTCAAAGTCCACTTGTAAGCGCTAGCCATGAAGAAGCCGTCAAGGGTGTCCATGAGGCACATGCCGGCAGCGAACAAAATCGGGAGTGCGATGACGGCCGTAGGGGGCGCCCCGGCGGCGGTGGCCTGGGCGGAAGTGGCGAGCATGGCCACCTGGGTTGCGGTGTCAAAGCCGAGGCCGAAGAGGAAGCCTATGACGTAAATCTGCCAGTTTTTGTTGGCGACGTTCAGGACTTTGTTTACGGCCTTGTCGACCATGCCCTTCCCGTTCCTCTTCACGTCGTCGTCTGCAGGATTGTACTTCCCTTCCTTTACCTCTTTAAAGGTATGCCAGGTCCTCCTGAGGATGACGATATTCGCAATGCAGAGGATGAAGAGGAATACTGCAGATATTATGGTGCCCGCCACATTTCCCCATGCTGCAAGCTTTGGGATTGCGTTTTTTGCCAGCTCCACTGCAGTTATAGTCAGAATTCCCATGCAAAACACCACGGTGGAGTGCCCGAGGGAGAAGAAGAACCCCGCGCCTCTAGTCCTTTTGCCCATTTGGACGAGTTTTCGGGTGGTGTTGTCGATAAAGGCTATGTGATCGCAATCGAAAGCGTGCTCGAGCCCGAAGACCAGAGACAGGCCCCCCATTGCCAGAAGCCACGGATAGTGGGCTATGCCGCTGCAGAGCACGCCCCATCCAATTGCCCAGAGGCACAGTATAACTATCCCGTACCTTAGGGCGTCACCTTTCCAGGTTCTACTAGCGTTAGCCATTACTAGAATCTTTCTTTTTCAAGAGAAATCGTTGGTTAGGTGAGACGGACGTGCTCCATTCTATAAGGGGATTTGGCTCCGTGCAATAAAGGGTCTGAACGCCCCGTTTTTGTAGAATGGAAAGAGTTGGAAAAATCATCGGAAAGTTTTCATGGCTAGTCACGAAATTACTCGCCCGGGCCCCCTTTTGGATGCCAGCGGGAATCTCAGGGAAGCCGGGTGGAGCCGCCATCCGCTCCTTCAGTACGACAGATCGAAAATAAAGGCAAGCCCGCTCAGGATAAAGGAGTGGGACTACTACCTGGTTATGAACAACCACTTTGGGGCGGCCTTTACAATTTCGGATGAGGGGTATCTGGGGCTGGAGTCCGTTTCGCTCTTCCTTTTTGACGAGCCGTGGCAGCATACCCAAAGCGTCCTTTCCCTACTCCCCATGGGGTACATGCAAATGCCCCCTTCTTCCCAAAAAGGCATTACGCAGTTTTACAGCAGGAACCTTAAAGTCAGATTTTCCGTGGGAAAACATGGACGGCGCATACAGTGCAGGTTCAGGCATTTTGATAAGGCACTCTTCGAGTGCGACATAGCCCTTTCCCCTTCCCCGCCCCCTTCGGATTCGATTTCCATCGCCATACCCTGGCCCAAGGAGGGGCGCTTTTACTACAACCGGAAGATTAACTGCATGCGCGCCCAGGGGGTAATGCGTTTGGGGGAGGCGGAATACCGTTTTGATCCTAAAAACAGCTTTGGCACTTTGGATTGGGGAAGGGGGGTATGGACCTATGACAATACATGGTACTGGAGCTCCCTTAACTGCCAGGTGAAAGGAAAGCTTTTCGGCTTCAACCTCGGCTATGGTTTTGGGGACGTTTCAGCGGCGACGGAAAACGCCCTCTTTTACGATGGGAAAATTTCGAAGCTGGAAAAGGCGATATTTGAAATCCCCAAGAACCTTTACGACAAGTGGCACCTTTTCACCCTGGACGGGAGGCTGGAGGCCGTTATGGAACCCGTTTTGGACAGGTCCGCCAACCTGGACTTTAAAGCCGTTTCTTCCAATCAGCACCAGGTGTTTGGCATGATGCGCGGGAGGGCGGTTCTGGACGGGGGAAAGACCGTAGAGTTTGAAGATGTCATGGGATTTGCAGAAAGGGTGCACAACAAGTTCTAAAATTCAACAATCCTTTGTTTGCACTTCAAACAGTATAAAAAGTCAACTGATTTTCCTCCACTTGGCAAATCTCCAGAAGTTGGCGCAGGATTTTCTTTTTTTCCTCATTATTGTGCTTCGTATCAATCCACAGTGACTCGCCCCCCTCTATGAGGGAGTAATCTTTATCTTCCTGCAGATCAGAGAGGGATTTCACTTTCCCCACATGTTGCGACAGATCGCATTCCACATTTAAAATTTCCGCAATGGCTAGGAACGCCTCTGTAAAATCTTTTACCGATCTGCTTATTCTTTTGCTTTTCAATTCAAGTTCAAAATAAACTATATTTTTATTTGTCCACATTTCTTCCCAGGAAAGCGGATGAAGCGGGAGCTTTGGGAAGAAGGCCTCGGTTTTTAGCGCATCAATTTTATTTTTTTGTTCCGCGCTTATCCCTATCGCGTTCGCCTCCTCAATAGCTTTCTTGCACCATTGGGATATTGCCGTGGCGACTTCCCCTATTCTTTCGTCTATATTGCGGTTAGTCCACCAAAAAATTTCTTCTTCGGAGGGGGACTGATATTCCATATGGTCTTTTATTTTGCCTGCCACTTCCCTGGCATCTGGGTTTATAGAATTCTCATAGACTTCGATTATTGCCCTGGGATCGGTTTTTTCACCCTTGATTCTGTTATTTTCATCTGGGCTGAGGATTATTAAGTTGCCTATGGAGTTTCCTGAATTTTCCCTGTCGAGATAAGACGGATAAGTCTCAAACATTGATTTCGGAACGATGTGGTCGGCATCTGTATAATCTTCCAAGAAGGGAATGCCTTCTTTACTGTTGCCCTTATTTAGGATTAAAAAACCGTAAATTCTGAGCAGGGTTTTAATAAGCTCCGGTTCCCGCTTTTGCCCGTCATTTCCAGCGAGTTTTCCATATCTGTAGCAATGTAGGAGCAACTCCTTAATTTCTGATTCTTTTGCAAGACGGGGGACGGTCGGATCGCCGCCCTCCTTGTCGGAGGAAGCTACAGGGATCGCAATTGAGGCCTCTGTGTAAATTGAGTCAATTATTCTAATGAGATTTTCCTTTTGCTTGTCTGCCCCAAACTCTTCAAGATGAACATTACAAGCGACCCAATAGGCTACCATTCCTTTCAAGAAGCACTCCAGATCTCGTGGACTGGGATCAAGCGACCAATATACGAAGATGGGCATGTAGAACTTGAAGTTGTATTTAATGTTCTTCAGGATCCACAAACAAATCTTGGAAATTGAATTTAGACGTTGATGGGATAGATCAGCTATATTTTTCGTTCCAATAATTTTGAAGAAGATTTCAATGGCGTTGAAATTGTTAAAGACGGTCTGCTTATTTGAGATTAATTTCCAGTCCCCATTGGAAAAGCAACGAACGATGTCTTCTCCCATTTTATTAGATTCTGAAATCCATGGAGAAACCCTGCTGTAAAACTGCAGCAGCTCGTCAGCCACGCTGATATTTCTCGACGGCCTGACGCCTATGCATGTTCCATCCAGGCAAGTTGCAAATCCCTCCCATTTATTTTTGAAGGCTATCGCCAAATCCTCTTCTCTAATATTTTGCGGGGAAAGTTGGGTTTGCAATTGTTCAAACAGCTGGCCTTTTACGAAATCTGCAGCATCAAGAGCCTTTCCAGTTCTGTTAAGTGTCTGGAAGACCTCCCACGCCAATTTTTTGTCATCCACTTCCAGCGTCCAGATCCCTATTTTATTTAAATTTTTCGCGAACTGGAGGCAATCTTTATCGTTTGACCCGCTTAGTGCCTCGTATATGCCTTTATACACTTTTCCGTACGGGTCTTTTGGCTTGGCTACGGGCTCCCCGTCGCCCCTAATGATGTCGCCAAAGCTTCTTGCGTCCTCAAGTGAATTGGCTGCCGAAAGTTGGAGCCTCAAGTTGGTCGTAGGTTCATGGCGATTGTTTAGCTGATACAGGCAGGTTTTCAATCTTAAGACTTCATCCTCCCCCAATTCTTCATCTTCGCTTTCACGTATACAATCTTCTTTCAATGTCAGTAAAGCTTTTACAAACAAGGAAAAGGTGATGAGCCTTTGTTGTCCATCTATGATGTTGATGCGATCGCGTTCGACATCACGATGCAAGAGGATAATTCCCATCTGCGTTATGGAGGCCATCCGGATGTCTTTGTAAAGCTTGTATGCGGCATTGCCCCTTTCCTCCCTTCCCCAGGTCCATTCGTATGGTCTCTGGTAAGGGGGAATGTAAAAAAGCTCTACCCGGTTATTCCCTCTTCGATTGTTAAAGTAATTGACCAGGCTTATGCGATCCTTTGACATTTCCATTTCAGCCCTGCACCTGCCCCTTCTTATTGAGAAACCAACCTCGAAAATTTTACTTCCGCTACAGAGTCTCCCAAATTTTACAGACCTCTCCCATTCGACATTTGACGATTCCCTATTTTTCAGGCCTTTGGTTTGGCAGTGGCTTGTCCATCCCTCCATCCCCACTCGCATAGGACGAAATTAAAAGTAACTGGGGACCCTGTCAGCTATAGTTGAGTCTTCCTGCATGACTTGCTAACTTCCAGCCTTTAATTGATTCGGTAAGTCGAGCCTCCGTATTCCTCAGTGGACTGCGAGCATCCTCTAATAAGAATGGCGCTGGGGGCGGCTACTAACCTGTTCAAACCTGTGGCCTACAAGATTGGCGGTGAGAAGTTTTTGCATACTGGCGGTTTTGGGCCCTTATGCAGTTTTCTTTGTTGAGACCTTTTTATTGCATGGCGTTTTAAAACCTACTTGCCCCCCTGGGGGCAAGATTATAGGGGGGAGATGGTCTGCCCATAGCGGCGGGTTTATTAAATATGTGATGTTGAAGCGCATTTTTTGATGCTCCGAAAAAACTACAGCATATGCGCATCCCGTTTCCTGTCCATCCTAAGCGCCTACTGCAGGAGTCTCTTTTCTCTCGGTCTTGGAGGGTTTTCCAAGGTTTTCAGTTACTCATGCGGTGGGTACTTATCCTACCTTAAAAAACCTTTTTATTATCGGCGCAAGGTTTATGTTTGAAAGACTTTTAACAGCAGGGGGCTGCGAATACTTCAATTTATTCCCAGGCCTTTGCCGGATCGCCGCTTTTGCCCCGCCCTTTCCCAGTAAGATTCATTTGAAATCTTTACATGTTTGCATGATTCTTACAATGCAGAAAAGCTCCCATTTGCAGGTCTGGACTGCTAAGGGGACAGGGGTACGGCAGAGGGCAGCTTAAAAAGCGTATTCATAAGATAGCCCATAAAAACGCATGCACTTCCCTGCAGATTTTTTGTACCTGACTTCAAATTTGAAAGATGCCTTTAAGGCAGACTAAAGTCAAATGAGGTTTTGCCGCACTTGCAAACGGCGGATTTACGCTTCGGAGGTAGGCCGGTTTTGCGGGGAGCTTTCCTTATGTCTAATGTGGCGCTCAACCCCCATATAAATTAGGCTGTCCACGCATAAAATAACTCCGGCAGACAAAGAAAGGGCCTTTCCCCCAATCCCGCTTTGCGAGAGCACGAGGAGACCCTCGCCTAGGGCCAGCAACATGCTATTTATCAAAGCCGCTATGCGCCTCGCGATATTTCCGTTTCTTTCCTTGACTTTTTTTGAATAATGTTTTGCAAAAGGCTCGAAAACCGCAGGCGTTTTCCTTCCATTTAAAAGACAGTAGACGGATACGGCGGAACCAATCAGGAGGTACACAAACAGAAGGTCCAGACAACAGGAAAACCATGCGCCTTGCCAGGAAGGGCTTCCTGTAAGCAAATCACGCCCGCTAACTTGGGAAGCGATTTCGACAACGAGGAAGGCAATCTCGACAGCCGCTATCGGATAAAGCAGTCCATAGGTCAGAGCCTTTAGGCTTTTTGGCTTCTTCATACCTTTATTATGTCATGCTTTAGGAATGGGGTAGCTTTCTGGTATTTAAGACTTTATCCCCATATAAAGGGAGGAAAGCGAATACTGTCATAGTACTGATTTTATTAAGGCTGGCTTTAAGATTGCCCGGGGAAAGTAAAAGTTATCGTCATGTCAACAACAGTATTCTAATCAAATCGCTGGTTTGCGCCCGGATGTGAGGATATGAAGCCTTTTGAACCCTCTGCATAAAATGCCTTCTTTCGGGCAGCCTTCATATTTTTCCAGCAATCTTCGCAGCCCGCGATAAACCCGGTCCATAAGGGAGGCCCGAATGTGCCACATATCAAATTTAGCATCTGGAAATTTCAATATGCCGGCGTTCGCCTTTAGGGGCCTCTATTCCCGATCCGGCGCCAGAGACCTGGACTTACAGGGAAGTTGGACTCAAAAGCCATGCAGGTCCACATATGCGTCCAAAAATGGGCAACAGACTCTCCCCCGGCAGGCTTGCAGAGGTTTTAATTTCCCGTATATGTAAAAAATTGCTGCAGGTTTATAATTTAGATATGAGTATACAAAAAGATGCTGAAAGCTTCGGAGGAGCCGGACGGAAGTTTGGGCTCGTTTACGAAGAAACGCCAGAAGAGTTTTGGCTGGACAAATCAGAATGGGACCCTCGAATAGGCGACGTAGCCCTAAGCGGCGGAAAAGAGGGGAGAATCGAAAATATAGGGGGGG
>JAFYJT010000061.1 GCA_017537945.1 Aeriscardovia sp. | reverse complement strand
TTCCAGATCCCGCTCCAGCAGGTTTCCTGGTGGTTTACCGGAGTGAACCTCGTGGCGATGGTCGTAGGGATCTTCTCCGGCCCCCTCGTAAACAAGCTGGGCCATTACTCCGTGATAGTCCTCTCCCTTGTGGCAGAGCTTATAGGCTTCGGCCTCTCGGCCATCTTCATCCATTCCAGCTTCTGGTTCCTAAGCATCCTTAACGCCATAACGATAGCGGGCTTTACCGCCATCTACACCCCTATATACGACGCCGCCAGCGCCGCGCTCCCCCAGGAAGAAAGGGGGAGGGCGATAGGAATCTGCGATCTTGTGGTCAATATTTCCCCCTCCATCGGCATAGCCGTCTATTCCGACCTTATTGAAAACGCCGCGCTGGGCCGCGGCACGCTTTTTGGCATAAAGGGCATGACCGCCTGCCAGACCGCGAACGTTTTTTGGATTATGTTCCTGGTGGCCCTGGCCTCCCTGATGCTGGTCCTTATTTTCAGAAGGCCCATAGCTTCGGTAGTGAAAAAAGCCGTTTCCGTAGATCCCGACGAGGACATAGCCCAGTGACAAAACCTTTTGCCTGCGCTGTTATCCTTTTTAAGTGTTTAGGGAAAAAGAAAAGGGGCCGGTAAAAACCGGCGCCCTGGCGGCGCTTCTTGCCATTTACCTTTTGGGCAACCTGATGCTCCAGGCTTTCAACCTTTCCTATTCAGACATAGGCCGCGATCTTGGCGCGGGGAAAATGGCCGACTTCCTTTCGGTAATCCCCGGGATCGTGCTCGCCGTGCTCTCCCTCCTCTATGACGCTTTGTGCGACTTCGTGTCGGCAAGGGCCATAGCTTTTGTAGGGGCGAGTTTTTTGATAGCCGGATCCCTTTTGGGGATCTTCCTGCATTCCTTTTGGGGGATCCTGGCCGCCAGGATTCTGCAGCAGTCCGGCTCCCAGGCCGCAGGAAGCGTATTTTTGGTCTCCTGCGTAAAGAGGCTCCCGCCAAAACGCAAAACTTTTTATATAGGCCTGTTTGGCGCCGTATACAGCGCGGCAAGCGTCCTGGGGGTCCTGGCGGGGGGGCTGGTAGATTCGGTTCCCTGGAACCTCCTCTTCATCCTCCCCCTTTTCTCCCTCCCCTTCCTCCCCTTCCTTTCCTCCCTCCCCTCCGGCGCGAAGGGGGGGGAAAAGAAAGTGGACTACTTTGGGATGATCCTTTTTTCCCTCCTGGCGGGCTCGATTTCAGTCTTTTTCGACTTCCTGTCTTTAACAAGCGCCCTCGTCCTTATAGGGCTGCTTTTAGGCTTTGCCGTTTACGCGCTGCTTAACAAAAACTGTTTCCTTCCCAGAAAGTTCCTCAAAAACCGCGGGTTCATGTCGGCGATAAGCGTGATAATAGTCTTCAACCTTTTTTCTTACGCCCAGATCCCCATCTACCAGCTCATAGGCAAAGACGTCTACCACATCCCCTTGGAAGAAGTCTCCTGGGCCCTGGCGGCAGTCTACGCCCTTACGGCCCTTATAGGCGCCTTCTCCGGAAAGCTCGTCTCATGGCTGGGCCACTATAAAACCGTCCTCTTTTCGGCCTTGGCCATGGTGCTTGGCCTGGGGCTTTCGGCCCTCTTTATAGGTTTTAATTTTTGGCTCCTCACCGTCTTTGCCTGCATCTACAATTTTGGCGAAATCGCGGCCTATTCCCCCCTTTACAGCGCAGCCACTTCCGCGCTCCTTCCCGAAGAAAGGGGGAGGGGGATGGGGCTTTGCGAGCTTTCTTTAAACACTACTTCCGCCATAGGCCTGAGCGTCTACAGCGCCCTGCTTTCTTCCCCTTTGCTTTCCCGCCTGCGCCTTACCGCCTCTTCTTCCGGATTTTTGGCTTCCAACGTGCTTTGGATTATGGCCCTGGCTTCCGCCCTTGCAGCCGTTTTAATAGCGCTGTTTTCAAAATCGCTTAAAAATGGGGACTCAGCCTCCTTTAGGCATTAAAAAAGGGCGCCCTTGCGCCCCTAAAGAAACTTTTTTATTTCTTTTTCCCATAGCGCTTTTCAAATTTGCTGACTTGGCCTGCAGAGTCGAGCACCGTGCGCTTGCCGGTGTAGAAGGGGTGGGTAGAGCTGGAGACGTCCACATCGTAAAGGGGGTAGGTCTTCCCGTCCTTCCACTCTATAGTCTGGCTCACCCTCGGATCTGAGGCCATCGTGGAGCGGGTCAAAAACTCCAGCCCCCCCTTGCGATCGCGAAACACCACGTACCCGTAGTTGGGATGGATCTCCGATTTCATAGCTTTTTCTCCTCGTGTATTCTTTAGCTTCTCCCTAGTATAACCTTTCCTTTATATTATGTCCCTTATGCCCATCGCAAGGAGGGCCACGCCCAGTGCCCCTTCAAGCCACTTGGCCCTTCCGCCTTTGGTGATGAACCTGGCCACGTGGGGGGCTATAAGGGCGCCGCAGGTGGCGCCTATCGTAAGGGGGATGGCGGCGCCCCAATCGACGTGCCCCCCTATAAGGTGGACGCAGGCCCCCAGGATGCCCATGCATATTACAACCCAGGAAGAAGTGGAAATGGTCGTAAAAACGTCGTCCCCCAAGAGCAGCAGGGCGGCAAAGATGGGTTCGCCCCCGCTCATGCCCCCGACGCCGGCCATAATGCCGCCCAAAATTCCAAAAACGGTATATATCGTCACCGTCTCCCACGTTTTACGGGGCTTGGCGTCGGAAGGGTCGGAGGAACCGTCCGTTTTCTTCTTTTTCTTTTTGCGGAAGGCCTTGTAAAGGATCACGCCCCCCACGAAAAAGAGGATGGATGCCAAAATGTAGCCGTATGCGGCCTTGGGGATCCAGAAAGACACTATCGAAAACAGGATTACGCTGGGCAGCGCCGAAATAAGCATCCGGTTCCCTTTATGGAAATCCATATGCTTTTTTTCGTAGTACCCCCAGGTCCCGATTACCAGGGAAGGCAGGGTGGTAATGAGGGCCGTGGCCGTGGCCGCCGCCGGATCCAGGCCTAAAACGGCCGTAAGGATGCCTACGTAAATGGAACCTCCGCCGCTTCCAAGGGCGATCACAAAAGTTCCCACCAGCAGGCCCACCACTACCAGTAGAAAAATATGCATTCTTTACATTATACACGTAAGATGGGACAATGCACCTGTCTTCTTTGAAAGATTAACCTAAGCCACAGGCACGGGCTGGGAGGTCTCTTCCTCCCTGTCCCATTCGTCTATGGCCCCTTCCCTCATTTTTTGGGCCTTCCTGCTTTCCCTGTCGGAGTGATCCTCATGTATGGAGGAAAGGTGGCGCCCCGAAGAAGAAAGGAGCGGGAAAGCGGAAAAAGAAGTGTTGAACATAAGGAGGGAGAGCACCGCAAGGGAGAGCGCGGTCAGGGCCCGGCTGAAGATGTGGCGCTTTAAAGTCATTGTCATCCTTAGAACTGTAATTTTCCTTTAATCAAATTTTAAAGAAAGAATCTGAAAATACGCTTGCCTCCCAACTTCAGAATTTCTTGGATACCGCCCCCCACCCCTGCCTGAACATTTCTCCGGCCCATTTGAAGGCTGCGATAAGATCCCCCCTGGCGCTCCGGCTTAAAGACACCCAAATCCCTATGACGACCAAAACAATGCACGCAGCCAGGACCAGCTTTATGATGATTTTTCCCATTTGCCCTTTGAAGCGCCGCCTTTTAAACTAAATTGGATCTTTTTAAAAATTCAGCGTATAATGATTTGCTTCGATTGTACAACCTCAGGGAGGAAAAATGCGAAAAGCCATTATTCTTGTTCCGCCCCTTCTGGCTATGGCGGCGGTAGTGCTGATATTCATCTTTTCCAAGGCCCCCCTCACGGGAAGGGAAGTGGCGGCAGAAGTGTGCATACTCTCGGCCGCGGCCCTCTGGCTCATGATAGGCAAGTTCATAGCCAGCCTAAAATCTAAAGAGGGCGACAAGGAAAAGGACATGGGGACGCTGAACCTTTAAAATCCCCCGCCGGCCTAGGCAGAAAGCCTAGGCTATTTTTTTGCCCGCGACTTCGTACATCCCCTCTTCGTCCTCCGCGCATTCTACCTGCAGCCACCCCGACATCCTTTCGGCAAGCAGGGAGGCCGGGGGGACTGGGACGGACACGAAGGGCGCCCCGGATTCGTGGATGTGGTTCAGGCGCTTCCTCCCTTTGTCCTGGGCTATGACCAGGGTCCCTCCGGGCTTTAAATCCCTAGCGAAGGCCGAAAGCGCCTTTAAAGGCTGGATGAAGTGGGGCCAGGCGTTGAAAACCACGACCGAATCGAAAGGCTCTTTGAACCGGGCCTCTACGGCGTCCCCTACGAGGAAAGAGGCCTTCTTTTCCCCCCCGAACTTCTTTTCGGCTTCCCGGATCATTTTGGGGGAAAGATCTATCCCTACTACCCTTTCCACCCCCAGCTTCAGGTAGAAGGGGACGAGCACCCCCGTGCCGCAGGCTACGTCCAGCACCTTGCCCTTCACAGAGCCTTTTTCCAGGATTTTTCGGATCAACTCCGGATCGGGGTGCTGCCTTTCGTCCCAGCCCGAGGCCCTGCCGTCAAAATAGGCCTTCACCTGCTCCAGGTTTTCCGCCGGCTTTAATTCGCTCATTGCTGCGCCTCCACCTGCTTTTCTTTGTGTTTGGAAGGATACCTTTCGGGAATCAGCTTCCCTTTCATGAGCGCCACCACTATCGAAGGCACTATGGCAAGCTGGATGATGAGCCCGGGGAGGCAGAAGAAGAAGTAGCCCAAAATCCAGGCGTAGAACGAGTACTTTCCAGAGTCGAAGATCCAGGCTTTGGCGCATCCGGCGGCGGCAGAGCCTATGATGATCCCCACCACTATGCTGATGTAAAGATCGCCGTAAGTGGAATGGGTGTGCACCCAAAGCATCATAAGCCCGCAGAAGACCCCGAGGAAAAGGCCCTGGATAATCATGGTCGGCAGATCATACATAGGGGGCATTCCGGTGACCAGGGTGGAAAACAGGGGCCCCAGCACCCCGCAGATAAGCCCATACCACCATCCTGAGGACAGGGCGCAGATCATCACCGGGAACCACATAGGATCCCAGATTTCCCCCCCCCTCGGGAAGGCGTGGAACCCCATGGGAAGCACCACGCACAGCGCCACGCACGCCGCGCATATTACCGACTTTTTCGCGATTGACATTCCCCTTTGGCCTTTGTTGTGCGAGGCCTTTTTATTTTTGGAAGCCATAAAACCGTTCGTCCTTTCTAAATTCCGGCCCTCAGGAGGAAGGCCTGCGCTACCACAAGAAGTGCTGAGACCAAAAGAATCATCCAGTCCCTTGGGCGGGGCGCCGGAAAGCGCTTTGCGCTCCGCCTTTTGCTCGTCCTGTACCCCCTGGCCTCCATGGCGAGCGAAAGTTCGTCCGCCCTCCTGAAGGCGGTCATGAAGATGGGGAGGAAAAGGGGCATATAGGCCTTGGCCCGCTTGAAAATGTTCGTGCTTTCAAATTGGGCTCCCCGGGCCGTCTGGGCCTCTTTTATAAGGTTGAATTCTTCGAAAAGGGACGGGATGAATTCGATTGCTACCGAAATTATGAGGGCTATCTGCCCTATGGGAACGCCTAGGAAGCGGAGGGGGGAGATAAGCGACTGGAGCGCGTAAGTCATTTCCACGGGCGGGGTGGAAATAAGGACGCACGCGCAGGCCGCCAGCACCAAAATCACCTTCACCACCACGTTTATCCCTTGAAGGAGGCCCGGGAGGGAAGGGGTGAAAATCCACCATTTTGCCCAGGGCTTCCCTTTTCCGTAGAAGAAGAAATTCATAAGGAAGATGATGATGAAGAAGGGGAAGACGTAAAGGACCGTCCCCAGGCTTTCCTTGGGCCCGACTTTCGCCCCTATGCACATCGCTACAGTTACCAAGACGGCAAGGATGTAGCTCCAGAGGTTGTGCGCCATGACTATGATGGCGATGGCGCAGCCAAGGGATGCGATCTTGATGCGCGGATCCATCCTATGGAAGAGGGAGTCGCCCGCGCGGTAAGTGACCACCGCCTTGCGCCTAGCCATCCTTCCGCCTCCTTGCCGCTTCCTTCAAAGAAGCGATGAAATCCTCGTCTTTGACTTGGCAGGGAAGATCCAGGCCCCGCTTCTGGAGGAAGGAAGAGAGGGCGAGGGCCGGAGGGGGGAGGATGCCGGCGGGGGAAAGGTCTGAAGAAAAAAGGTCTTTCACTTTCCCCTCCTTCCATTTTTCCCCGTCCTTTAAAACCAGGAGAGCTTCGGCCGTTTCGCATACTACTTCAGAATTATGGGAAACCATTATTATGGTCGTCCCCTCCCGGTTGAGGGATTTTAAAATCCCGCAGAAGATGCGCCTTTCGGCCGGATCGAGCCCGCTGGTAGGTTCATCGAGAAGGAGGATTTTGGGCCGCGACGCCAGGACGCTCGCTATAGCCACCCTCCTCCTCTGGCCTCCGGAAAGCGCGAAGGGGGAGACGCCCTTTACGGCTTCAAAGTCGAAGCCCATCTTTTCTATCGCCCATTTGGAGTTTTCCTCCATCTTGGCCTTTGGAAACCCCAGGTTTTTCATTCCGAAGCACACTTCTTTGAGGACCGTGGTTTCAAAAAGCTGGTACTCGGGAAACTGGAAGACGAAGCCCATCTCTTTTCTCAGCTCCCGGCGCGGGAGGGAGGAATGGATGTCTTTTCCGTCTATAAGTATTTGGCCCGAATCGGGTTTGACCAGGGCGCAAAGGAGCCTTAAAAGCGTGCTCTTCCCGCTTCCCGTGTGCCCCATGACTGCGGCAAACCCCCCCGTTTCCACTTCCCAGGAAAGCCCCCTAAGGGCCTCCACCTTCCCTTCGGCCGCTGCATAAGAAAGGGAGACGTTCCGAAACTCTATCGACACATTGCCTCCCAGAGGCCCTCTTTGGTCAAAGGGGGGGAAGAAGGGGGGATGAGGCCTTCGTCCAGGAGGCTCCAGTAGGAAAGGGTGGGAAGGACCGGAAGGAGGCGCGCCTCCTTTAAAATTTCCTTTTGCACCAGGACTTCTTTTGGGCTGCCCAGGGCAAGGAGGCGCCCTAAAGAAAGGACCATGACTTTGTCGGCCAGGGCGGCTTCCTCCACAAAGTGGGTAATCATGACCACCGTTATGCCGCGGCTTTTTAATGAAAGGGCAAGGTCTATCACCTGCTTCCTCCCCTCCGGATCGAGCATGGCGGTGGCTTCGTCCAAAACTATTATTTTCGGGCTGAGGGCCAGAACGGCCGCTATGGCCAGGCGCTGCTTCTGGCCTCCCGAAAGGGAGTGCGGATCCCTCTTTTCAAAACCTGAAAGGCCCACTGAAGCCAGGGACTGGGAGACTATCTTAGGTATCTCGGATTCTGGGAAGTTGAAATTTTGAAGTCCGAAGGCTATATCCTCCTGGGCCACGGAAGAAACGAACTCGTTATTCGGATTCTGGAAGACCATTCCGCACGCGCGCCTTATAGGGTAGGTGTTTTCCGGATCCGAAGCGTCCATCCCGGCCACTTTAAGCGTCCCGGACTGCATAGGCAAAAGCGCGTTCAAATGGCGCGCCAGGGTGCTTTTCCCGCTTCCGTTTCCGCCTACGATGGCAAAAATCTCCCCTTCCCGGACGCAAAAGGAGATTCCCTTAAGGACGGGTTCCGAAGAAGGGTAGGAAAAGCTTAAATCGCTGGCTTCTATTATCAAAATTGGCCCCCTCTCTCAAACAGGGAAGGAGCCTTCCTCGGTGGAGCTAGCCGGATTCGAACCGGCGACCCTCTGCTTGCAAAGCAGATGCGCTACCAGCTGCGCTATAGCCCCCTGCATTGAGTGGGTTTAGGAGGACTTGAACCTCCGACCTCATCCTTATCAGGGATGCGCTCTAACCAACTGAGCTATAAACCCAAAGGTTAATACTTTTATAAGTCTATCCGGATCGCATGCCTTGTCAAGAAAAGGGGGCTACCCTTTTTCCGCCTCCTCGCTTTGCGCCCTGGTGCGCCTTATTTCTATGGTCTGTATCCTTCTTCCCTCCACCCGGGTCACCACCATGTCGTACCCTTCTTCGGAGTGGTAGACGTCTCCGGGCTTTGCCAAAGACCCCGTCTTTGAAAGGAAGTATCCGGCCACGGTTTCATAAGGGCCGTCTTCCAGCTTTATCCCCGTAAGGTCCGCAAAATCTTCTATCGTCATCCCCCCTTCCACTTTGCCCCCGTTCCTGGCAAAAGGCGGCAGGGCGGAAGCTTTGTCCTTGGCCGCCCCGTTTATAACTTCTTCCACCATGTCCATAAGGGTGACGATGCCGTCGGTGCCCCCGTATTCGTCTATGACCACCGCGATGTCGGCCCCCTTCTCCCTCATCTCCCCCAGGGTCGGCAAAATCCTTGAAGTGCCGGGGACCGAGCTTATAGGGTGGGTGAAATTCTTTATGGGGGCCGGATCGCCTTCGTGATCCATAAGGTCCCTCAAGGAAATGTAGCCCAGGACGTCGTCGAAGTCCTTGCCTATCACAGGGTACCTGGTGTAAGGCTGATCCTTTATTTTTTCTTCCGCCTCTTTGGCGTTGATTCCGGCTTCAAGAAACGCCACGTCGGCCCTGGGCCTCATCACTTCGCTTACAACCGTGTTCGCCGCGTCAAAGACGTCTTCCAATACGCTTTTTTCCTGCTCGCTTAGCTGGGTGTTGGAAGAAACGAGGACTTTGAGTTCTTCCTGGCTCACTTTGGATTCGGTTTTATGCGGGTCCAGGCCCACAATCCTTACCAAAAGGTTGGTAAAAGAGCTTATAAGCCAAATGAGGGGGTAGCAAATGATGGCGAAGACGTTTACGAAAGGGACGGCCCAGTTCGCTATCTCCACCGTCTTTTGCATGGCTATCCTTTTGGGGACCATTTCCGAAATCACGATTGCAAGATAGGAAATCGCAAGAGTCAGCAGGACGTTCATAAGGTTGGAGGCCAAAGAGCGGTTCATCCCTCCCCGCACCAAAGGGGGCACTACGACCGGGAGGATTAAAGAAACCCCGAAGGAAGCCGAAAGGAAGCCCGTGAAAGTAGTCCCGATTTGCACCGCGCTTAGGAACCTGTTGGGGTTGTGTATTATTTTGGAAATCCGCCCGGCCTTCCTCCCCATCTGGCCTATCTGGGAATCCCTGAGGGTGATAAGCGTCATCTCCGTGCAGGAAAACACGCCGCCTAGGATTTGGAAGAGGATTATCAGGAGGACGGAGAACCATACGGGCATGTATTTTATAATAATCAGATGTATTAATTTCAGTTTAAGAAGGCGCAAATGAGCAACTTAGTAGCCTATTTTTCCCATCCGGATCCGTTTAATCCGGAAGGGGACGGGGGGAGCGAGCCGCCCTCCGGGTACGTCCAAAGGGACGGGAGCATAGTAGGAACCGTGCAGGCGATGGCGGAAGTTATAAAAAAGCTTACGGATGCCTCTTCCTACCGGATCCAGACTAAAAAGGTATACCCTTCCTATTTCAGGATCCTCGAACAGATTACCAAGGGGGAAAAGCAGAGGGGCGACAGGCCGGAACTGGAAGAGCCGATCCCGGATTTGTCCTCCGTGGAGAACGTCTTTTTGGGCTACCCCATGTGGTGGATGGACGCGCCCATGGCCGTCTATTCCTTCCTCGAAAAGGCAGACCTTTCAGGAAAAGAGCTGTACCTCTTCGTGGCCCAGTCCGATTACGGCATCGCCGACACCCTTCAGACGATAACGAAGGCGGCAAAGGGGGCAAAAGTAAATCAGACGCCCCTGGTCGCAAGCTGCTACCTGACCCTCACCCAGCTGCAGCAGGAAGTGGCTACATGGCTCTATAAAGTGAGCAGCAAATAAAAAAGTGCACACGGGGGGAGTTGAACCCCCACGGCCGTGAAGGCCACTGGCACCTGAAGCCAGCGCGTCTACCATTCCGCCACGTGTGCAAAGTGGAGCTAGCCGGATTCGAACCGGCGACCTTTTCTATGCGAAAGAAACGCTCTACCAACTGAGCTATAGCCCCTCGTCTGCCCGGCCCTTCGATCCGTGCTTCCCCTTCTTCCTCCTTGATCTGAAAAAGGAGAAGAGGACGCTGGCGGCCAGGCACGCCACAGCCAAAAGGACTATGAGGCCGAGGTATTTCTTTACAAAGGGAATTTTAGCACAGTAATAGCCTATCAATAAGAGGAGGACCGCCCAAAGGCAGTCGCCGGGGGCGTTCAAAAGGGAGAACTTTTTCCACGGAAGGTTGGAAATTCCGCATAAGAAGGGGATGAAAGTGCGGCCTACGGGTATAAAGTGGGAGAAAAACATCGCCCCTTTTCCGAAGCGGTCAAGAAGCTCCTGCGAACGGGAAAGCTTGGAGGAAAGCCTTTTTTTCCATTTCGGGCTCTTTAAAATTTTTTCCCCTAGAAACTTCCCTATAAAATAATTGCTCTGATCGCCCAGGAGGGCCCCTATGCCCATAAGGGGGATTAAAACCCCAAGTTTAAGCTCTCCTGAAATGGATGCGAATACCCCGGATGCCAGGAGCAGGGAGTCTCCCGGGACTATTGGCAGCACCACTACGCCCGTTTCCAAAAAGATGGCGATGAAGAGCAAAAAGTAGGTAGTCCCAAGGCCCATGGCCTTCACCCACTGGTGTATGAGGAAGGCCGGATGGGCGAAAAGGGAAATCAGGTGCATACGCTTTATGGTATTAGGGAAAACGGGGAAAACCCCACAAAAAAGTGCCCCCTGTGGGACTCGAACCCACAACCCACGACTTAAAAGGACGCTGCTCTAGCCATTGAGCTAAAGGGGCAATGAAGCTAAAAAACAGTATAGCAGGGGGAAGGGACTTTATACAGATCCCAAGGGCCTTCTCGAAGGCTCCTTGGGGCCCAGATCCCTTTCGTCAAACTCCCCCCTGTCCGCCCTCCTAGCCAAGTCTAGGGCCTTTTCCAAAAGCCCGGGGTCCAAGGCGTTTAGCCAGTGCACCCTAGGGTCGCGCCCGAACCAGCCCATCTGCCTCCTGGCCAGCCTCCTGGTTTTAATTTCGATTTGGCTGTAAGCCTCTTCCAACCCGATTTCCCCGCTTAAAAAAGAGAGCATCTGCGCGTAGCCTATGGCCTGTTTCGCAGTCCTCCCCATTTTCCCTTCCAGCCGCCTCACTTCTTCTTCCAATCCTTCCTCCCGCATTTTTTCAACCCTTTTTCCAATCCTTTCGTCCAAATTTTTCCGGGGGACGTCGAGCCCTATCTGGAGGCATGGGAAAAGGTAGGAGTAAGGGGGGAGGGAGGGGGAAAAGGAGCCTGAAGCCTTTATGGATTCAAGCACCCTTACGATCCTCCTGCCGTTTCTGGGATCCAAATTTTCCGCGGCCTTGGGATCCGATTTTTTTATTTCCTCTAGAAGCGGGGAAGGCCCTTCTTTTAAAAGCCTCCCTTCAAGCTGCCTCCTTAAAGAAGGAAGAAAGGGCTTGAAGGACAAATCGTCTATAGCGCTTCTTGCGTAAAGCCCGGAGCCTCCTACAAGTATTGGGCGCACGCCCCTGTTTGCGCATTCTTCCATGACGCTCCGGATTTCAATCTGGAAGGAAGCTGCGCTGGACTCCTCCCAAGGGTCCTTCACGTCTATCATGTGGTGGGGGATTTGGGAAAGCTGGGATCTTTCAGGCTTGGCCGTCCCTATGTCCATGCCCCGGTAGATTTGGTACGCGTCCTGGCTGATAATTTCGCATTTGTCCCCCGGCAAAAGGGCCTTTGCCAGCCTTATAGCCAGCTCGCTTTTTCCAGAAGCCGTGGGTCCCACTATCGATATCGGCCTTTTTGGGAAGGGGATCATTTTTCCGCTCCAAAAGCTCTTTTCAGAAAACCACCAAAAAATCCTTTAAAGACTTTACAAACTTTTATAGAAACTCCTGTTAGACTGTCTCCTACACAGATATTTTATATATCTACGGAAATTACTTGAATGGTAAACGGTTTTTATCTATAGTGACTCATAAAAATAGGACTATTTAGGAGGCGGTCATGTTCGGCCCTAATGGGCAGGGACAAAATACGAATCCCGGATCTTACAACGGCAACGGATACGTAGTAAAAGAAAAAGCCATGCGCTCCCTTTTGATCCGCTCTTACGGGGAGATGTGCATAGCCCTTCTGGTTACTGCGGCCATGGCCTTTATCAGCGCCTATACGGGCCTCCTGGATGACTTTCTGGGGGCCACGGGCTCCATAGGCTGGATTATAGTCTGCATAGCGCAGGTAGCGTTCGCGGTGGTGCTCTCCGTAAGGCTTTGGAAGATGAAGCCCTCCACGGCCAGGATCCTCTTCTACGCCTACGCCCTCCTTATGGGCTTTACTTTGGCTTCCATCTTCTACCTCTTCAACATCGGAACGATCTTCGTGGCCTTCCTCTTTTCGGCGGCTTTCTTCTTCTGCCTGTCTATGCTGGCCATGTCTACAAAGAAGAACCTTTTAAAGCTGGCCCCGGTCCTTTGGGTGGCCTTTGCAGTGTTTGTAATAGGGGAAGTAATCCTCTGGTTCGTCCACGCTTCGGGAGCCACCATGTTCATCTCCGCCGTGGGGCTGATCCTTTTTGCGGGGATTACCTTGTACGACGTGCAGTGGATAAAGAAAGTGCTCGAACCCATGTGCCACACCGAAGTCCAGTACAAGCAGGCCTCTATTTTTGCAGCCTTGAACCTGTACCTCGATTTTGTAAACATCTTCCTCTCCCTCCTCCAGCTTTTTGGAGGGGCCCGGAGGAACTAGAAGCCAAAGGGCTTTATTTTTACCCCCTCAGGGGGGTTTGATTCCAAGTTCCGGTTTGGCTTATTTCCTTATTTTCAAGTAGCTCGAGAGCGGGAAGGAAAATACCATTCCGTCCCCCGGAAGCCCGGTGGAAAGCGCGTCGGAAAGGCTGGAAGAAATGGCGGACGCCTCTTCCACGCTCCCGCACACCACTTCCACTTTCATCCTCTCTATCAAGTCGGAATTGTACTTTCTTCCGCGGTACTGCTCACTGGGGCCTTCTTCTTCCCCGTAGCCGAAGCAGGAAGAAATGGTAAAGCCGTTAATTCCGAGGCCCGCCATGCACTTTTTGACTTCCTCCAGTTTGTCCACCCTTACGATCGCTTCAACCATCATCATTTCTTTTCGACCCAGCCTTTCTCTTCGGCGTGCCTTTCTCCAAGATCCAGCGCGTCCATATTGCCTTGCCCCCATCCCTTCCCAATCTTCTTCACAAGGATGGAAATAAGGAAGGAAAGCGCAAAGGAGTAAAGGGAAGCCAAAAGTATGGAGCAGATGGAAATTATGAGCAGGGAAGCGCCTTTGCCCAAAAGAAGGCCTGAAGAAGGGGAAAAGAAAGATAGGAATATGAGCCCGAGCGCCCCAGGCACGGCATTTACGGAAAGGATTTGGAAGGGGTCCTTAAAGCCCAGCCTGTTTTCCATGCGCATAAAGAAGAAGGAGGCGATGGAAGTGAGAATGGAAGAAATAAGGCAAAAGAGCGGGGAAAGGCGGAAGCAGGCGAGGGAAAGCACTCCCCCGCATAAAAGCCCCGTAGCGAAAGAAAGGGAAGAAAAACGCTTGGAAAAAATCTTCTCCAGAACCGCAAAGCAAAGGCCGGAAAAGGATGAGTTTAGGAGGAAGGCTAAAGCCGAATAAGCCGGAGAGCCGCCAAAGAGGATCACTTCCCCCATGCATACCCCCATGAGCCCGGCTTCCAAAAAGAAGCAGCCGGGAAGGGAGAGGAGGAGCATTCCGGGCTTGGAAGGCCTATTTTTAAGCACCACTTCCAGACCCAGGGCGGCGCATCCGGGAATTACCCCCAAAAGGCAGGGCAGGGATGAAGCCGAATGGGCGGAAAGGAACTGGGAAAAGGGTCCCGAATACGACATCAGGCCCCCAGGGGCGGAAAAGATAAAGCAGAGCGGGCAGAAGACCAGGATAAAGAACAGAATCGAATAAACAAGCCAAGGCGAAGTGCGAATCTTTCCGGCCCCGGAAATGAAAATAAGGCACAGGCAGGCCACAAGGGCGTAAAAAGCGGCCCCGACAAGGGATTTAAGCGAAGAAGGCCCGAAGGCGCCTGAAGAAAGCGAGAGGGAAGAACGGAGGAGGAAGTCCGAGAAGGGGTCCCCGATAATGCCTCCAAGGTTTTTGCCGCTAACCGAATAGCTGTAGCCGAAAAGGATGAAGAGCGGAAAGATCAGGCAGACAGTTGCGAAAGAAAGGCCGAAATAATGGAGGATGTCCCCCTTTTCCCCAAGGCCGGCATAGTAAAGGGAACAGCCCAGGAAAGAAAGGAAAATGCAGGGAAGCAGGAAGTAGAGGTAGGTCATCGGGTCAGGCCCTTCGCAAAGGTTTCAGGATCGAAGGGCTTTAAATCGGATTCCCCTTCTCCGACCCCCACCATTTTTACCGGCACCCCGAATTCTTCTTCCACCGCCAGCACAATCCCCCCCTTGCAGCTTCCGTCAAGCTTAGTAAGGATCAAGCCTGTTAAGGGGAGGGCCTGAGAGAAGACTTTGGCCTGCGAGAGGGCGTTCTGTCCAAAGGTGGCGTCTAAAACCAGAAGCGTTTCGTCCACCTGCACCTTTTTTTCCACCACCCTCCTGATTTTTGAAAGCTCATCCAACAGATTTTGCTTGGTTTGCAGGCGCCCGGCGGTGTCCACTATTAAAAGCGAGTCAGGACCCAGCTGGGAGGCGGCATTAAAGGCGACGGAGGCTGGATCTTGGCCGGTTTTCCCCCGCGCAATCTTTACGCCGCTTTTCTGGGCCCAAATTTCCAGCTGTTCTCCGGCTGCTGGACGGAAAGTGTCGCAGGCAGCCAGCACAACGTCCCTGCCTTGATCCTTAAAATACCTGGCAAGCTTTCCGGCCGTAGTAGTTTTCCCGCTTCCGTTCACCCCTACCATTATTACGGCCCCGGCCCTGCCGGGTTCGACTTTAAGGGATCTGTCGATTGAAGAAAGGGCGGAAACCAGATAGGAGCGCAAAGCCTGTTTAATTTCCTCTTCTCCGGCATTCGAAGGAAGGGAAGCCTTTAATTTTCCTACTATTTCGCGGCTCTTTCCCACCCCCACATCGGCCATGATCAGCTCATCTTCAAGGTTGGATAAATCCACTCCCTTGGAAAAGAGGGGCTGAAAAAGAAAAGAGCGCTTGGAAGGATTTGAAGGGCTTGCATCTTTCTGGCTTGAATCAGAAATGGAAACCGGCTTTTTTTTCCTGCATGCCAGGGAAATTGCAATG
>JAFYJT010000060.1 GCA_017537945.1 Aeriscardovia sp. | reverse complement strand
TTCCTTCCCCTGCTCGGCTTCGAGGCTTTCGAGCTTCAAGTCGAAATATCTGGCAATGCGCCGCTTTTCTTCTTCGTCATTGCCTGCCGCCTTTAGGCTCTCTTCCCTATCCTTTTCAAGATTGTTTTTCCTGAGGAGGTAAGAGGCCTCCTTGATTTGGAGCTTGGGGGTAATCTCCTGATTTATCCTCTTTTCGCATTTTCTAATGATGTCCGGGGATAGCCTCGCATTTTCCTTCGCTTCCCCAATCACCGGGGAAGTGACTGTTTCTTTGACGAACTTGTCGTAGGCTGCCAAAGGGTTCTTTTGAGGGGCGTTTTGCACGCGATTCCGGAAACTTTGCATATCGGAAGGATCGGGATCCGAATAGACTTTCTTTCCGAAAATCTCTTCTTTTCTGGCTTCCGTCTCTTCCCTGGTGGGTTGTGCGTTGCCTTCGGCGTCGAGGGACTGGAGAACGGAAGCGCCCTCATTTCCATTTTCCGCCTGGGCGTCTCCGAACTGCTTGACGTTTTGCAAGATCCTGTAAGACCTGGGGTTTCTCATCACGATCCCGATGTTTTGGAACAGCCCGTCATAGTGGAAGCCCCTCTCTACGGCTTCCTTTCCTTCGGTTTTAGCCGGGAAGGCGATGATCTGCTCGGGATCCAGCTCCACCATTTCCCCTTGCTCGTCCTCGCTTATAACGGGGAAGAAATTGAGGAGGCGCCTGGAATTTTCTTCCTTTCGGCGCGTATCCAAGTATTCGCCTTCCCCGTGGGAGCAGAGGCTGTTGGCGTAAGCGTCGTATATGGTCAGGGCCCTGGCGGGATCGAAGTCGAAGACGTAGGCGTTCTGCTTGCGGTATTCCTGCATCCTTCCGTCGGATTTTGCCTGGAAACTGTAGGGATTTTGAGTGCGGAACGCCGCCTGCACATACCTTTCTTTGGACTTGAGGCTTGAAAGCATCAGGATCGCGTTCCATTCCGGAACCGTGACTCCCGTCGTAAGCTGCCCAACGGAAAACGTGATTGTCTTTCCCCCGTTCTCTATCGCTTCACGCACTTTCGCCAAAGATCCTTTATTACCCTCCGAGAAGCTTTCTTCCTCGAATTCCGCATCCCCGTCTTCATCGTTATTTTTCTTTCCTACGGCCTCCACTACCTGGTATTCATTGAAGAAGGGATGGCTTCGAAGCTTTTTAGCCAGGGCTTTCACAGAGGCAATTCTGTTAAGAAGCCAGAATGTGTGGCGGAGCTCCCCCCGAAGTTGCGGGGTTGAGAAGGGGTACTTGGCGTTAGATGTCAAGGCGTCTAGGAACTTGTCGACGGCCTCCCCGTGCTTGAAGGCGCCTTTGGAATCAGTTTCAAACAATTCATTCAGATCGAAGGCCCAGCTATAGGCGTCTCCGTCTACCACGGTCCCCTTTTGAAGCTCATCCAGGACTATGTCGCTTATTTTGTAAGTCAGCATATTCAGCCTGGGCATGGCTTCGTAAGGGTTGCGATCCTTGCCTTTCCACTCCTGTTTGGCTTCCTGCTCGTCCTCATAAGTCCAGTTGAATATGGCCTCGGCAGGGAATTTGTTGCTGGCGAGGGCTTTGAAGGGGGTGCCCGAAAGATAGAGGGTGTAGCCGCGCTGGATTCCCTCAAAAACCGTCTGGGTCTCCAGGGTGTCTACAGCTTCATGGGACTCGTCGACGATCATAATGTCGTAGTGGGTTTCGCTGATCTGCTTCAGCTTGTCCTCTGCCGCCGCAGGGTTGAAATACATCGAACCCTTGAGATCCTGGAAGCTTACAAAATCTATGATCGGTTTGCCTGTATCGAGTTCTCCAGACATCACCAGGTTATGAATGTTTTTCAAATACTTTTCCCGCGTGATGCAAAGCGGGTATTTGGCAGCATTCTGCAAGTCTTTAACGTTGCTTATGAAGTAATATTTCTGGCTTCCCAAATATTTCGCATAATCGCTGTACCAGGAATCTGCAATTACAGGCCTGTTGGTGACTACCAGGATGAGGTTAAATCCCATGCGCTCGCAAAGAGCGTAGGCTGTCAGGGTCTTCCCGAAGCGGGGCTTTGCGTTCCACAAAAAGTCGCTGCCCTTGCCGGAGCTTTCAAACCAGCGCATGGTCTTTTCTATCGCGTTTTTTTGTTCTTTTCTAAGCGGCGGAAAGGGCGCCGCTGACGGGTCATCCTTTAGGATTCCGTGATTTTCCTTGAACTCATAAAGGCGCTGCTTCGCCTCGCTTGGGGAAATTTTGAACCATTCTGAAGGTTCGCCGTTTTCATGGGGCATCCTCTCATACCCCAGCCTTTCGAGGTATTCGTGGAACCCGTGATCCTGGTTGAAGATTTTGCCGTCATCATAAACGGCGGGAAGATCCCACTTTAGCTCGGCTTCCACGTTGGCGGTAAAGACCTGCTCCCTAACTCTCTTTTCGGCTTTTTGCTCCGTATACCCGATTTTCGTCCAGCCCTCCAACTTGGGGTAATCGGGGATAACGTAGGCGTACATCCTCGGATCGCAAGGCTCGAAAGGATCTACATATTTTGAGGCCCCATCTGTTTTTGCCATTACTCCATCTCCTTCACATTGCTCTCAATGAACGCGATCTCTTCTTCATTCAGCCCGTACTTTTGGTAGAGCTGGCGGTCGATGTCGGAAATGGATTGAGTCCAGTCAATGTCGGAAGAAGAGGAAAAGTCCTGCCATGGGACGTACTTCCAAACATAAGGGGGATTGTTTTGCGTAGTTTTCCTTATCCCTAAGAGGACGCGGGCGAGTTTGCTTTTTACATACTTTAAGCATGCTGCAGCCTCTTGTTCGCTACCAAAACTTCCAATTCCTAGGAAAGTTTGCGTATAGCCGATCAAAGGGGTGCCGATCAAAGGGGTAGAGATTGCTTCTCCTAATGCCCCTGATCCGTTTGCCTTTGGTACTATGACTTTCCATTTCATTAAATCTGGATGGGTTTCCAGCCAACGCCTATCAATATACCGATAATCACGATTTGAATTGATTAAACCAACAATTTTAACCGAAGAATCATCTTTTGGCTCCGTGTCAAAAATATCGCCATCAAGCCTTTTGAATATATCTGCGGTTAGCCTTTTTTCCGTTAGGGTGCTTAGCCTCTCATGCATTGCGGGGTATTTGTCAAAGAATGCGGAAGAAAAGCGATAAGGCTGATGGATTTCTTCCTCCAATGAAGATGATTCTGGGGATTTTGTCCATACCTTGTTTTTTATGGAAGCTAATTCTTTGAACGGAATGAATTCTTCTATAGGGTTACACTTCTTCTCCCTATCCCAAAGAGAGACGCATACCCCCCCCCTTCAGATCGACATTAGGAAAAAACCTCCCGCTTTTTGCGTCAAAATCTAAAATTTGGAAATGAGGGTCGTGGAGCATTTTTTGATTCCACTTGCTTGGAGTGTCTCCAGTATCGAATAAAAATCGCGCTGGCGTAATGAGCTCGACTTTATCGGCAACCTCAAAAGCTCCCTCCATAAAGTAATGGTATATGGATTCATCGCTAGTGCCTTCCCGCTTATTTTGATAAGGCGGGTTGCCTATCACGGCGTAAAACCGCTTCATGCCTCTCCTTTCTTCCAACTTTATGTTGCTGAATGGCGTCGATCTCGATTGGTCCCAAAAGCGGATCCTGCACGGCGGATTGTCATTGAAAAGATCGTTTGCCGGCCTGCCCCCGCCTTTTATAGGCGGAGCCTGGGTCCTTCCGTCCATCTGCCAGAAGTTCCACGAGACTATGCTGGCCTCTTTGAGGAGGAGATCAGGATCGCAGACCCTGTGGAACCGCGTTTCAAAGTTTTCAAGAAAGGCGTCTAAAACATTGGCGCGGGCTATGAAAAGGCTGTCGCCCTGAAACTCGTAGCCGTAGACCGACTTTAATGCCTCTTCGACCCGCTCCATCCAATCTTCGTCGTCTTCGGCCGCTTTCCCGGCCTCCTGGAGCTTCCTGTCCAAAATCCCCACGCGCTCCTGCAAAGCGACGGGTGTTCCCGTAGCGGCGTCATAGCGCGATGTAATGAAAGGGGCTTCCCCGCAGGCAATTTCAAGGTAGGTCTTGTCATGCCCTTCGGGGTCTTCCCAGAGGGCCTTCGTCATCCGGGAAACAACCTCGAACGGGGTAAATACCTCCGCATGCGTCTTTATCCTGGCCTGTTTTTCCGCATCCTCTTTGAAGGCCCGCGGGCGGATAAGCGAGACCTCGTCCTGGCGGATTGGGCTTTCCCACGCATGCCCTTCGTAGGCGTCGGTGGCCCAGATAATGTTTCTCTTGCGGGATCTGTCGGAAAGCAGGATTTTCAGGATTTCGGAATACAGGGAGGAATCTATGCGGCAGAGGCGCCCAAGGCTGAAAGAAAAGGGGAAAAGTTTTTGGCCCTTGTTTTCAGACTCAGTTTTTCCCATGCCCTTTTCCCCGCTTCCTGTCCTCCGGAAGCCGGAGGGCCTTCTTGAAACCGATTCTGGAACTGCAAATGATCGACTCTAAAACTTTACCACTCCAAATGCTGTATATTTGAGATTTTGCTTTAGCGCGCAAGGCAGGCAGCATAAATGCAAACGCCCCCCGCTGTGAAAGCGAGGGGCGGATGGAAGGAAGTGGGGATGCAGGGACTTGAACCCCGGACCAACGAATTATGGGTTCGCCGCTCTAACCGACTGAGCTACATCCCCTCCTTGAGAAAAATATACACAGGGGCGCATACATTCTCAAGTTTTACCAGATCCTCACCCTGTCTGCCGGATCCAGCCACATGCCGTCCCCCGGCTTTACTTCGTAAGTGGAATAAAAGGCATCCACGTTTTTGAGGACCTGATTCGTCCTAAATTCTGCGGGCGCATGCGGATCTATGGCCAAAAGCTGCTCTGCAAACGCATCCCTTATCTTCATCCTCCAAATAAGGGCGTAAGTGGAGAAGAAGGACACGGCTTCGGCGTCCCCCATTTGCTTTAGGGAGGCGGCAAGATCCTGGGAGGTATCCACTTTGAGGCCGTGGTGGAGGGCCAGGGCTTTAAGGGAAATGTCGACCCCGGACAGGTCTCCTATGTTTTCCCCTATTGTAAGGGCGCCGTTCACATGGGGCGCCTGATCCGCTTTTCCTTCCTCGGCGTACTTCTTCTCAAGCTGCAAGGGGACGAGCTTGTCATACTGGTCTATCAGCTTTTGGGTAAGGGCTTTGAAATTCTTCCTGTCCTCGTCGGTCCACCAGTTTTCGAGGCGCCCGTGCCCGTCGTAGCAGCTTCCCTGATCGTCGAAGCCGTGCCCGATTTCGTGCCCTATTACGCACCCTATGCCGCCGAAGTTCGCGCTCTTTGGGCGGTCGGGGCTGAAGAAGGGATCCTGGAGGATGGCGGCGGGGAACACTATCTCATTTAGGGTGGGCTCGTAGTAGGCATTCACTGTCTGCGGGTTCATTTCCCATTCGCCTTTGTCTACCTTTTTTCCCGCCTTTTCAAATTCTTTGGCGCTCAAAAAGAGGTAGGAAGAACGCATGTTGTCCATAAGGTCTTTTGAATCGTCCACTTCTAGGGCGGAGTAGTCCTTCCACTCTTCGGGGTATCCAATCATGGGGGTGAAGAGGGAAAGCTTGTCCAAAGCGCGGCCTTTGGTTTCTTCCCCCAGCCACGTGCTGTTGGAGATTGAAACCTTGTAGGCTTCCAAAAGCTTGTCTACGAGATCTTTTACCTGCTCTTTGGAAGAGGGTGGGAAATGGAGCTGGACGTAGATTTTCCCCACTTCTTCGCCGGTTATGGAGTTCACGAGAGCTACCGCCCTCTTCCACCTCTCCTTCTGGGCAGGCTGCCCCTTAAGGACTTTGCCGTAAAAGTCGAAGGACGCCTCGTCGAATGCCTTGGTGAGGAGGGAGGCGGAATTGGTGAGGAGCCTTGCCAAGGCCCACGCTTTCCACGCTTCCACCCCTTCAGACTTCCAGAGTCCGTTAAGGCCATCCAAAAACGAGGGCTCGTGGACTATGACTTTTTCTATCGCGCTTTGGAAATTGACGGGCACGCTCTTGGAAATTTCGTGCGTCTCGTAGGCCGCCTGCATGAAGGAAATCCAGTCGGGGACGTTGAAATTGGAAAGCCTGTCTGCAAATTCGTCCCGGGTCATGGGGTTGTAAGTCTTAATGTCGTCCCTGACCTGCACCGAGTCCCAGTGGAAGTGGGCGATTTTGGTTTCAAGGTCCGCCACGGCTTCTGCCGTTTTGTCCGGTTCTTCTTCTCCTATCAGGGAAAAAAGGGCGGAGAGCATCTTTTTATAGTCTTCCACTATCTTGGCGTATCTAGGCTCCCTGTAGTACGACTCGTCGGGAAGGCCGAGGCCCCCCTGCATGACGTGTACGGCGTTCATCTCAGGGTCTTTTGGATCCGCAAACACCATGACTTCGAAAGGAAGATCCAGGAGGGAATCTAAGGGGGCCATAGCCTTAAGAAGGTCCTGCATGGACTTTGCCCCTTTAATTTCCTTTATGGATTCGGCTATAGGTTCAATTCCCTTTGCCTCAATCGCTTCCTGATCCATGAACTTTCTGTAGAGGATCGAAGACTTTAGCGCATTGTTGGAAGGATCTTCGAGAATGGCGCGCACGTCCTTGTCGCTTTGTTCGGCAAGCTTGTCGAAAGTTCCGAAGCGGGCTTTGTCGGGTGGGAGGGTGTAAGTCTCCAGCCATTCGTGGTTTATGAAACGATAAAAATCGTCTTGGGCTCTGTAAGTTTTGTCAGCTTTGACTTGCATACTACAATTTTAATTAACAGCACCTTTCAAAATCAGCATTTGTTCTCAAAGGGGGCGGATTATGGTTTCAAGAGAAAAGTTGAAGCTTGCATCCCTTGCTGCGGCTTTGTCGGCTTTTTGCCTTTTTCTTCTTCCCTGCGTCTCCTCATGGGCCGATGCGGAAATTGAAAACAAGTTCCAGATTCTGCAAAAGGGCCTGCAGATCGGCTCCTCCGCCTCCTCGGGGTGGGATCAGCTTTTAACCTTCCAAGTCGAGACCGACCTTCCCACGGATTCTTCCGGTTTGACTTTTGAAGTCGATGTGCCTTCCGAGGGCTTTACGGTCCAAGTCCAGGATAAGGATTCCGACTTGTCCTCCATCCTGACCCAGCCCTTGGAAGTGGCCGGGATTCCCCTCAGCGAAATTCCGGGGGCCAAACTGGATGCGAGAGGGGGGAATCCAATCCTCAAAGGCGGGGATGGCAACTTTTTCAAAGTTTCCCTGACGAAAGATTCTTATTCCTACATTGAAAGCCACGGGTACGCCCCCGCAAGCGCCTCTTCCCAGCAGGCCTCGAAAACCGGCATAAGCCGCGGAGGGGAATTTGCCCTGACGTTTGAAGCCATGCTTAACGCCCAGGCCACGGCAAAAAATACCATGACCTCCCGAATCTTTTTAGGGCGCAGTAGGTCTTCAGACCAAACCGTGACTGTCGAAAAGAACAATGGGACCCCTCCCCAGCCTGTAGTGAGCCAGCAGGTCCTTTGGAAAGGGCTGGTAGATCCGAAGATCAGGCAAAACCTTAGCGAGGCCCCTTACTCGGTTTCGTTCGTCAGGGATGACTTTCCCGATTCCTTCAAGCCTCAAGAAAAGTTCACCATACAGGTTGAAACGAAATTGCCCGACATATCCCTAATGAAGGGGCAGTATTCGGATTTCATTTTTGAGAACTACCCTTCCGTGGGGCTGAGCATAGAAAATTCTTTTGACGTCGCCGGAATTCCTTGCAAAGATCTTCCTTCCGGGTGCCAGATAAAAAGCTCCCAGACTGGCGACTGGCTCCAAGGCGATGGGAACGCCCGCTCCAACGCCCTTGTTCTGACGTCAGATGACATTTCTTATATAGAGGGCCACGGAATGCAGCCGGCCACTGAATCTTCAAAGGCGAAGCGTACGAAGGATCTTTCTCCCGGCGACGAATTCGCCGTTACGTTCCAAGCTTTTGTAAACTCCGGGGTGTCCCAGGTTTATAACCAGGCCCTAGTGTCTTACGCAAATTCGGACGGAAATACTACCTTACCCTCCTCAGCCCCTTATCTGATAATTACCGTCGACACCAGCGATCAAAGGGACAAGTACAGCCTGGAAAAGACCCAAAAAGAAAGCAAACTGCAAATTTTGGATCCTAACGGCCTGGTTACTCAAAATACCGTCTACCCTATAAACGAGTGGATCACGATGCAGGCTCTGGTAACTATGCCGACCCCCACCCTTATCAGATACCCTCACGCGTTGGGAATCATGGTCGAGGTGGCAAAGGGGGTTTCTATCGATTATCACAGCGATAGTCAGGACAATGGCGTGGGTTACGAGTCTTACCAACCCATGCAGATAGCAGGGATCTCCCTTCCCGGCTTATCAAATGAAACGCAATACGACCACAGCGTACAAATACAAAATATCCCCCTGACAGACGATGACAACTACCCGATAGCCGACTCCAAGACTTTCGTTATGGCGATTCCGGGGGACGCGCTGGAAGATTCGATTGAACCCTCGGGGATGTCTCCCGCCACAGCGACTTCCCCTCAAGGCAAAGTGCCGGAATTGGGAGGGATAGAGCCCGGAAAGCAATTCGCTTTCACTTTCCGAGTGGAGCTCAACAGCGACGCGGTGGAAAACAACCCTGTGACGATAAAGGTTGGAGATATCCAGTACGCGACTAATAACGCAATGACGGGAAACTGGTACAGTACTCCTTACTCCACTACCGTCGTCCTTCACAGAGGCGCCTCATCCTTAGGGATCGTAAATTCTGACGGTCAAGTCGTCACACAATTTTTCGCTTCCCCTTCCACTTCGGCTTTCGCCCCCTCTAAGGGCATTGCGAACTCCTTTAAGCTCCAGCTTTCGGCGTCGCTTCCTTCCTCCGGCTCTTCCCTGAAGTTTTACCTTTCCCCCTCGGAGGGAGTGACCATAGACGGGGGATCGGATCTGAAAGACATAGAGGTGGGAGGGGTGGCCCTCAGCGCATTGCCCGATCCTCCTTCAGTCTCCCCCTCGCAGCCTTTCATACGCGGAAGCGCCTCCTCGCCCACGCTGGAAGTTGGCTTGGATCCGGCAGACATTTCCTACATAGAGGCCCATGGCGTTTCGCCTGCAACTTTGACGCAGGCCCAGGGCACGACTCCCGGATTGAAAGCCGGAGAGCCTGTAGCCCTCACGCTCTGGGCCTATTTGAACGGGGAATCCTCCTTGTCTTCAAATGCGCTCGAGGGGTATGTCGAATGGAAGGCTTCCTCCGGCACAGCTCTTACAAGCGAAAAGGAGTCTTTGGAAATTTTCCGCAATACCCCCATACAAATCGAAACCCACTTCATCGCCAAAGGCGGGGACTACCAGGCCGATACTGTGTCCGGATGGGGGCTTGACGATGCCGGAGAAGGAAGCGGGAATACGAAGACCCTCCAAGTTTCGATTACCATGCCGAGCGACGCCGAAGCTAAAGCGTACCAAAGGATGGTCATAAAGATAAAGCCTGAAAAGGGCGTGGATGCCATGACCGCATCCCCTAACGATTCGGGGGGGAACTATAACACCACAAACTGGACCCATGTCTTCATAGCCGGAAGCGATTTGTGGTATTGGCAAAACTACAACCTGTACTACAACATACGCCCGGATAACGGCCCCCAATGGATAAGCGGCGAGAGCGGCGACAGTTGGTATATTTCTTTTGGGCCGCAAGATCTGAAGCAGATTCAGCAATCGGGGCAGAAGGCAGCCACCAAAACCACAGCTCCTGCTTGGGGAGGGGTGCAGCCCGGGGAGCAATTTTCTTTGAAGTTCCCGGTCTATTTGAACTCAAACTCCTCTGAGACCGGGAACCTGGTGCAGGTTACGGCCTATTGGGGGCAATCTCCCGACAACGGCAGCGGTCAGGTCTCCTACTTCAACATAGTTAAAGGCGCGGGCGACCTCCCCGTTTCCTCCCTCCCCCTCACGGGGGGCAGGCCCTTAAAGCTCATAATGGCCGTCGTGCTCTCTTTGGCCTTCCTCGGCGCTTCGGCGGCGGCGCTTGCCATTTACAGGAAGAAAAGGGCGTAGCGTTTAAAACAAGCTTGTAGTCCTCTGTGGTATAATCTTGAGCGTTGCGGATGTAGCTCAATGGTAGAGTCTCAGTCTTCCAAACTGATGACGCGGGTTCGATTCCCGTCATCCGCTCCAAATAGTTAAGTCTAACTCCGATTTTTATTTAGTTTCCTCCAGCCGGCTCTGCCGGCTCTTTTTTTTCTGGTAAGAAAATAGAAAACTACGGCTATAGCAACCATGGCCAGAGTGAGCCAGAATCCCAGCCCGAAAGAAACTTTTCCCCCATCAAAGGCCGCTTCGAACCCCTTCTGGCTTCCTACTGTCAGGGAAAAAGACGAAAGCATGAGGGCGCTTCCCACTGAAGCGGAGTAGTTGTTTATAACGCTGAACATCGCGTTAATGTCGGGAGTTTTGGACTCGGGCAGCATGCTGCATGCTCCGGTTATGGTGTTTGTAAACAGGAAGGCGAACCCCACCCTCTGGAAAATGTAGAAAAAACAGGCGATGCCGGCATTCAGGAAGGGCTGGAGGAAATAGACCAAAGCCGTTCCGACGCACATCATTACCGAGCCCGCCAACAGGGGCGCTCCATAGCCCTTTTTGTCGGCCCATTTCCCAGACAGAACGGCGCCAAACGATCCTAGGAGGCTTCCCGGAGCCAAAATCAGGCCCGAAACAAAGGGGGAGCTTTTTAAGGCATACTGTGCGTAAGTGGGAATTAGGGCCTGCATCCCTATGTTGACGGCCTCCGAAAGGAAGTAAATCGCGGCCCCGCACGCTATAGCCGGAACAAGGAAGAGATCCAGTTCAAACAGCCTCCTTTTGGCGTTGCGGTTCGCCAGCACGAATGCTGCCATAACGGCCGCGCCTACGGCTAGAAGGAGCCAGAACTTCCAGCTGAATCCTGAAGAGCCCGCAGAGGAAATGGCAAAGTCCAGGACCGCAAGCCCCCCGGCCATGAGGGCCAGGGAAAGGAAGCTGAATTTGGTGTCGGTCCCTTGGGGGGAGTTTCTTACGAAGGGGAAAGTGAGGATGAGGGAGAGGGCCACGAAGGGGACCAGGCTCCAGAAAATCCAGCGCCAGCTTGTAAAGTTTTCAAGCCAGCCCGCCCATATGGGCCCCAGGGCCACGGCCACCCCGATTAAACCTCCAAGTATTCCGGAGGCCGTAGCCCTTTTTCGGGGGGAAATCTGGGTTAGGATTAAAAATAGGGTAGTGGGGTATTCCAGGCCCACCGCCATGCCTTGGAGGATCCTTCCGATCACGAGGGGGGAAAAGGAAGGGGAGAGGGCGCAAAGGATTGTGGCTCCAAGATACAGCGCGCAACCGGATATTTCCACCTTCTTGGCATGAACTTTTTTGAGGATGTAGGCCGTGGAGGCGGCCACTACCGCCTGGCTGAGCATGTAGCCTGTAGTCATCCACTCAGTGGCGTTTACGCTCACATCAAAGTCTGAAGCGATTTTCGGGTACATTACGTTTATGCACTTGTTTGCAAAAGTCGAAGTGACCGCCAAAATAGCGCAAGCCGTTATCCCAAGGTAAACCATCCATCTTTCTTTTGGGGCCCGCATAACTTTCCTCCCGGCTGATTTCCTTTTACCTCTTGAATTGGTTGCAAGCCTCTAGTAAAATAATTTGCGGTTCTGCCCCCGTCGTCTAATGGTCAGGACATCAGACTTTCACTCTGACAACAAGAGTTCGATTCTCTTCGGGGGTACTTTTTTATGCCCTGTTATTTTCGGTAGATCCTTCTGCAATCGAGGCGCCATTATAGTTCTAGCCTGTTGACAAAGCATATGAATTGCAAAGTCAGGGCGGTTTTAAACTATTTAATTAGGAAGTTTTAGGCATCATGTTGTAAGAAAGAAGATTTTTGCATGAATGCTGCAAAGAAGCCAAAACAACTGGGGTTTTGGTCTATCTACCTTTTGGGCATAAACGGGGTTATAGGTTCGGGCGCCTTCCTGCTCCCCCAGACCATTTACCAGTACATGGATCTGACGAGCATAGCGGTCCTTATAGCCGCGGCCATAACCGTAAGCCTGATAGCCCTTTGCTACGCGGACCTGGCCAGCAGGTTTTCAGGGGCCGGCGCGGCCTGGATTTACTCCTACCACGCTTTTGGGCCCTTCGTAGGCTATGAACTCGGAATTTTCGTGTGGTTCCTGGGATGCTGCACGGTGGCGGCGGAAACCGTGGCCCTTTTTACGACCCTGCAGGCCTTCGTGCCGGCCTTCGGCAACTCCCAGGTGCGCATCTGGTCCTGCATAGGGCTGGTGGCGCTTTTTGGACTTATAAACATTTTCGGCCGCGCCCTGGTCAAATGGGTCGACAACGTCTCTTCAGGAGCGAAAATCGCCGTAATAATCCTCTTCATAGTGGTCGCCGCCTTCTTTATGCACGGGGCAAACTTCCATCCGGTCATCCCGGCTACGGCTTCCAAAGGGGTGGGCGCCTTTTCTTCCCACTTTGGGAGCGCTTTTAGCGTGGTCTTCTATATGTTTACCGGCTTTTCCTTCATCCCCATCGCCGCCAGCCAAATGGTGGATCCGGAAAAGAACATACCCAGGGTCCTTATAGGGGTCATGATAACCGTCACCGTCCTTTACGGCCTTATGATGCTTTTTGCTATAGGCGTTTTAGGGGCCAGCATGGTAAATTACTCCCTTCCGATAGCCGTGGCTTTTAGGAAGGCCGTGGGGACTTGGGGGTACGTGGTAGTGATAATAGGCATGCTGATGTCGATTTTCGGGGTGGGGTTCGCCACAAGCTTCAACACCCCGGTCCTTATGGCCTCCCTCTCTAACGAGCACGCCATGCTTCCAAAGTTCTTTGGAAAGATGAACCGCTTCGAGGCCCCCTGGGTGGCCATAATAATAACCACGGTCGTCAGCTGCTTCCTTGTTACCCAGTCCTACCTGTTTTTGGTGGGCATGATCGTATTCGCATCCTTTGTCCAATACGTTCCAAGCATTATGGCCGTCATGAAGTTCAAGCACGATAAAAAGTTCCCCAATCACGGCTTTAGCCTGAAGGGGGGCTACACCGTCCCCATAATCGCTCTTCTCATAGCCTTCTACATGGTTTTCCAATTCACGCTTAAAACCATAATCCTGGGAATATGCGTGGGGGCGGCGGCGGCAATACTCTTCGTCTTCCTTGACGACAGGAAGATGTTTAAGAAGCTTTCCCCTGAAGAGATCAAAAAGGGCATTGAAGCTAGAAGGAAGGAAGAGGCCGAGCGCAAGGAAAAGGAAAAGGAAGAAAGGCCCGGCCGCCCCGCCTCCAATTTCCCCCCTTCCGGAGGCGCTCCAGCCAGGGCCCCCTCACCCCAAACCGCTTCCCGCAAATGAGGCAAGCTTTTTTCTTTGGGTAAAATTGCAACCGTCCCCTTTCCAGAGGGGTTAATGTAAGGGTGTTAGAGAAAGGGTCCCTAGTAATCGGGACAAAAAGGAAGTGTCCAATGAAAGAACTGACGGCAGACGACATCAAGTCCTACAAGGACAAATACTGCTCCTGCAAGTTCAACAAAGTAGCCCAAAGGGCCGTGACCACCAATGGTATTTACAAGGCGGCCGAGGACATGGGCGCCGTAGACAGGAACGGAGACTCGAACTTCTCCTTTTCCATAGACAACGTTTCCATCGGGGCCTCCAACCAGAACAAGTCAGGAAGGTGCTGGATCTACGCCTGCCTAAACACCCTCAGGCAGCACATGATCAAGACTTACAAAATGTCTAGCGACTTCGAGCTCTCCCAGAACTACCTCAATTTCTACGACAAGCTGGAAAAAAGCAACTATTTTTACGAGAACGTGATCCGCACCGCCAAGAAGCCCATGGACGACAGGGAAGTGTGGTACATCTTCGCCACCCCCGAGCAGGACGGGGGAGACTGGTGCCTGGTATGCGCGCTGATTGACAAATACGGCGTAGTCCCCCAGGACGCCATGGGGGAGACGAGCTGCTCTATAACTTCTTCGGAGCTTAACTCCATCCTTAACAGGAAGCTGCGCAAAGACGGCCTAAAGCTCAGGGGGATGGTGGCCTCCGGCGCCGGGGAAGATGAAATTTCCACCCTGAGATCTGAAATGATGGAGGAAAACTACAAGATTCTCGCCATCGCCCTCGGGGTCCCCCCATGCAAAGTGGAATTCGAATACAGGGACACTACCGACAAAAAGGAGTTCCACCAGTCCGGCCCCCTTACGCCGCACGAATTCTACAAGGACTTTATAGGGGAGGACCTGAAAGACTACGTTATCCTTATGAACGTGCCCGATGTAGACGGCATGCCTTTCGGAAAACTCTACACGGTAGAAGACTCCGGAAACATGGTGGGAGGAAGGCCCAACCTCTACCTCAACCAGCCTATAGGGGAACTTACCCGGGCCGCGCTGTCCCAAGTCAAGGACGGGATGGGGGTATGGTTCGGCTGCGACGTGCTACAGCAGTTCGACAGGGATAAGGGGATAATGGACCTTGACCTTTACGGGTTTAACGACCTGTTCGGGACTGATCTCAATTTCGGCAAGGGAGCCATGTTTTCCACCAGGGAGTCCCTCCCTACCCATGCCATGGTCCTTGCCGGAGTAGATTTGCTGAACGGAGAGCCGGTAAGGTGGAAGGTCGAAAACTCCTGGGGGGATAAAATCGGGAAAAAGGGCTATATGGTAATGAGCCAGGCCTGGTTTGAAGAGTACACTTACGAAGTGGTGGTGAACAAAAAATACCTCACCGACGAGCAAAAGGCGGCTTTCGAGACGGAGCCGGTAGTGCTTCCCTTCTACAACGGGATGCAGCCTACCAAGTAAGTTTCAGGGGTGGTTATGGGGTCTGAAGAGAGGGATCCAGGCGTCTCTTCAGACCCCGTATCTTTGCCTGAAAAAGGCAGCGGCAGGCACACGAAGCTGAAAGTCATTTCCACAATCGTCCTGCTGCTTGCCGCGACCATCGCGCCCTATTGGATCGGGCGCAGAATGGCCATAATGCGCACGGGCATCCTTATAAAGTTCTTCACCCGCATTTCCCCCATGGGCTGGGCGCTTTTGGGCTGGCTCGTAGTCACGCTGATATTTATATGCATGGGTGGGGCCCTGGTATTCAGAAAGAAAGCCTGGTGGCTCATTTCCGACCTGATCCTCTATTGCGGGGTGCAGTTCTTATCGGGATCGTCCCTTTTGAAAAGCAACTTTTGGTACGCGACCTACGTCGTCTATAAGCGCTACAGCCTTTTTCCCAACGCTTTGAACGTAGGGATAATAACGGGCGTTTTGGGAATGTTCGTTTTCGCGGTAGTTTTTATGGTGCTCTTGATTTTCGCTAAAAAGAGCTCCCGCTTTTCGCTGCTCCTAAAGGGCTGGTCTGCCTGCGCCTTCTTTCTGGTTTGCGAATTTATCCTTATATGCCTGGTGGTGCTTTTCGGATTCGTTCCTCCGACAAACATCTGATTGTTACTCTTAATTGATATCATGAAAACGACGTGTATCGTCTGCGAATAAAGAGAGCCGGATATAACGGGACCCGGCATCGCACAACCAGATTTTAAGGAGACATTGTGGCACTCGTCGACAAGTCAAAACAAGAAATAATCGCCGAATATGCAACTCACGAGGGTGACACAGGTTCGCCTGAAGTCCAAATCGCCCTATTGACCAAGAGGATTGTAAATCTGACTGAGCACATGAAGGCAAACAAACATGATTATCACTCCCAGCGCGGGTTGCTGCTGATGATTGGAAGGCGCAGGCGCCTTCTAGCCTACCTGAAGAAAGAAGACATAAACCGTTACCGCGCCCTGATAGGGAGCTTGGGGTTGCGCCACTAGGCGCACGTCATCGCCCTCGGAACTTGAGGGCGGGTTAAGGAGCAGTTGTGAAAGATAACGGCAAGGTCACAGCCGTTGAGGCCGTGATAGATAACGGCAAGTACGGAAAGAGAGTCATAAGGCTTGAAACGGGATCCCTGGCCCAGCAGGCCGACGGGTCGGTGGTGGCTTATCTGGATGACAATTCCATGGTGCTTTCCACCACTACCGTAGGCAGCCTTCCGAAAGAAGAATGCGACTTTCTTCCCCTCACGGTGGACGTTGTTGAAAAAATGTACGCGTGCGGCCAAATACCGGGGTCGGTCTTCAGAAGGGAAGGAAAGCCTTCTGAAGAAGCCATACTGGTCTGCAGGCTGGTGGATCGATCCTTGCGCCCCCTCTTTCCCCATACTTTGAGGAACGAACTTCAAATTATAGAGACGGTGCTGTCGGTCGACCCGGACGACGCTTACGATCTTCTCTCCTTGAATGCCGCTTCCGCGTCCACCTGCATAGCGGGCATCCCCTTCAAAGGCCCGGTAGGGGCCGTAAGGCTCGCGTTAATCGACGGGGAGTGGCTCGCCTTCCCGCGGCTTTCGGAAAGGAAGAGGGCCGTTTTCGAGCTGACTTTGGCAGGAAGGCTGACCGAAAAAGGAAAAGTGGCGGTCACAACTATAGAGGCCTGCGCGGGGAAGGACGCGTGGAACCTCATACATAACGAAAACCAGCCCAAGCCCGATGAAGAGCTTGTGGCCGAGGGGGTCGAACTGGCGAAGCCCTTCATACAGATGCTTTGCGAGGCCCAGCTCGAACTTAAACGCAAAGCCGGAAAGAGCCGGAAGGAAGTCGTGCTCTTCCCGGAATACGAAGAGCAGCTTTTCAAGCAGGTAAGCAAGATCTGCTCCAGGGATCTTGACGAAGCGCTCCTAATCCCAGGGAAGATGGCCAGGCGCGAGAGGCTCAATGAAATCGTCGAGCACGTGCACGTCGAGATGGCCGAGTCGTTCGAAGAGATGGATCCCAAGGAAAAGTCGAGGCAGATAGACGCCTCCATCAAGGAGATTCAGAAGAATATCCTCAGGGAGCACATTTTAAAGAATGAGGAAAGGGTGGACGGCAGGGGGCTGGACGAACTCCGCTCCATTACGGCCGAAATCGACATAATCCCCCGGACGCACGGATCTGCGCTCTTCCAGAGGGGGGAGACCCAGGTCTTGGGGGTCACTACCTTGGGGACCCTCCGCATGGCCCAGCAGCTGGACTCCATTTCGGGATCCGAATCGCGCCGTTATATCCATCAGTACAACATGCCGCCATTTTCCACAGGGGAAACCAGACACCTGGGCTCCCCCAAGCGCAGGGAGATAGGCCACGGCGCGCTCGTCAGGAAGGCCCTGGCCCCGGTCCTTCCGAGCGAGGACGAGTTTCCGTACGCCATAAGGCAGGTCTCTGAAGCCATAGGCTCCAATGGCTCGACCTCCATGGGATCTGTGTGCGCCTCCACCCTCTCCCTTCTGGATGCGGGCGTGCCCCTCAAGGCTTCCGTGGCCGGCGTGGCAATGGGCCTTGTATGCGGGAAAGTCGGAAATAAAACCGTTTACAGGGTCCTGACCGATATTTTGGGGATAGAGGACGCCTTTGGGGATATGGACTTCAAAGTTGCCGGAACCGCTGACTTCCTTACCGCCCTCCAGCTTGACACCAAGCTTGACGCCATTCCGGAAGACGTGCTCGCTTCCGCGCTCTATCAGGCTAAAAAGGCCAGGCTCGAAATACTTTCCGTCATGGACGAATGCATAGAGGAGCCTGCAGAACTTAGCGACCTGGTTCCTATAATCCTCACCCTCCATGTTCCGGAGGAGAAAATCGGCGAAGTCATAGGCGCGAGAGGAAAAAATATAAACCAGTTCCAGTCGGACTACCACTGCGAGATAACGGTGGAAAAGGACGGGACGATCTATATAACGGCCCAGGACGCCTCCGAAGGAAAGAAGGCCTGCGAAGCCATAGAAGGCATCGTCAGCTCCAAGCTTCCTGAAGTCGGGGAAGTGATGGAGGGCGAAGTGACGAGAATCACAAGCTTTGGGGTATTTGTGAACCTCGCCCCCGGCCTTGACGGCCTCCTCCACATTTCCCAAATCAGCCACCTTCTGAATGGGAAAGAGGGGATGGAGGATCTGTTTCATGAGGGCGAAAGGATTGAAGTGGTAGTGAAGAGCATAGACTCTCACGGAAGGGTCACCCTGGCCCTCCCCGAATCCTCTTCCTCCCAAAGGTTCAGGCGCCCTGCGGGAAGGTTCCAAAACTCTTACGAGTACCAGGAGCCTCCCAGGACTTTCCGCAGGCAGCCCAGGTTCTCGGGAAACAGGGAGGAGTTCGCGCCTTACAGGGAAACGCGCAACCGCTTCTACGACAGAAACGAGCAAAGGGGCGGCGGGTACAGGTATTCTTCCGATTTCGACAGGGACAGTCAGGATCGGCGCTCCTCCTTCACGCGTAGAGGCGGATCCCAAGGCCGTTACGGCGCAGGATCCTCTCCCCGCTATGGCGACTTTTCGGAGGACAGCAACCTTTATTCCCAGTACAGGCAGGATAGGGACGAAAGGATGAGCCGCCCCCGCAGGCATGTTTCCCACGACCGCTACGACGATGAGAACTAATTTTCGATCGTTTTAAAAAGGCGCGCGGAAAAGGCGCGCTTTTTTGCATCCTGTGAGATTTATGGGGTCTAGTACAATTAAATTAATTAGCCGGACTTCATCGTAGAAATCGGGCTCATTTGTCTACATTGTTAAATCTTTCAACTTAACAACGTTCTTGGAAGGAAATTAATATGGACAGTGGAGATGGTAGTGCAAGTAGTAACACTTCCACTGTAACGCAGGCGGAAAGTTATTCAGTCCCCAACCACGGATCGAATTATCCGGTTCTGCATTTGGATCCAAAAACGAAAAAGACCTACGTTTCCCTGCTTTCGCTGGCAATGATGAATGTTGCCATTATCGCGGGAATAGGAAATTCCGTTCAGATGGCTTTCTATGGCTTCTCCTCCGTCACGTTCTTCATAATCGGCGCCATAGTGTTCTTTATTCCGACGGCCCTCGTGGCGGCGGAGCTTGCCACCGGCTGGCCGGAAAACGGCGGAATTTTCCGATGGGTAAGCGAAGGGGTCGGAAGAGGATGGGGCTTTATGTGCGTCTTCATCCTCTGGATCCAGCAGGCCCTGGTCTTAGCCCAGATCCCGGCCTCCTACACCTCCACCATCCTGTTCTTCAGTCCGAATTTCAATAAGGCTATCGCCTTTGCCGAAAATCCCACAAAGTACCTGGGGGAAGGCGGCTTTATAGGCATAATGATTGCCTGGCTCGTCTTCCTCTGGGGGCTTGCCTGGGTCGCCAGCCGAGGCGTGAAGGCTTTCGATAAGATTGCTTCCTGGGGAGTTACCGTAGGCACGATCCTCCCCCTGGTGTTTATGATCATCCTGATATTTGTCTGGCTGGGCGAAGGCCACAGGGCCGCTTGCTCTTTTTCCGGATCGGCTTTGCTCCCTCCGTGGCAGGGGATGTCGACTATAGCCCTGGCGGCCAGCGTGTTCTTCAGCTATGCGGGAATCGATATGAACGCCGCCTACGTCAAGCAGCTTAAAAACCCCGAAAGGCAGTACCCCAGGGCGCTCCTTCTTACCATTTTCATTTGCCTGTGCATCTTTATCTTCAGCACGCTGATCGTGGCAGTCATCGTGCCTGAAAGCCAGATCAACGTCATTTACACCTTAAACGCCGTATTCAAGTCTCTGGGCGCCACAATCGGGTTTCCCATGCTCTACCTTGTGGTAGTGTACCTTGGCATTTTCAATATGATAGCCGGAAACATTACCGCTTTCGCAGCCCCCTCCCTCATGCTGGGGCAGTCCGGCCGCGCGGGGATGCTTCCCAAATGGCTTCAGCGCACGAACAAGCACGGCATGCCTTCAGCCCTCATGTTTATACAGTGCGTTATCCTGACAATTTTGTCATTCGTAATAGAGCTGATACCAAATGTCGAGGGCTTCGTCATACTCCTCACCCAAGCTATGACCGTCCTTTACCTCGCCTACTACATCCTCATGTTCTGTACTTTTGTGCGCCTAAGGTACACCCAGCCCAACAGGCCCAGGGCGTTCAAGTGCCCCGGAGGGAAGACCGGCGCGTGGATTGTGGCGATTATCGGCATCTTGGCTTCCTGCCTCGGGATTTTGATGTCCATATGGCCTCCTGCCCAAGTGTCCCAGGAAGTAGGATCTCCCGAAGTCTACGTATGGACGATAATCGTCATCTGCTGCATAATTCTTGCAATTCCGTTCCTTATCTACTGGGCGGCCCGCAAGCACAACTGGGCGGATCCTGAAAACAAGTTCGCCCCCCTCACCTGGCAGATTGAAGGCTTCAGCAGGCCTACCAAGTCCTTGTCCAACGTCCCCACGACAGTCCTTTCTTACGATCAGAACCCCATGGGGATGCCGATTAAGCATCCCTTCAGCCCCAATGATCAGTTGTCAAACCTGCCTTCACAATTGGTAGATGACGTTAAAGCTTCGGCTGATATGGCCTAGCCGCTAACTTAGGATTCTTACAGGAGGGCGTTGCCACCCCGAGGGTGGTAACGTTTTCTTTTTTTTATTTCAGTATTTAGTTGGAGTTATCTATCATTAAAGTAAACAAAAGCACCAGATGCTTTTTATATCGAAGTATAGTTCGTTTCGAGAAAGTGGACTTATGACAGATGCAGACAGTCCCCGGAGCGATGTAGCTCAGGGGATGAGCCGAAGTGGGGGAGTGCCTGACGCCTCGAATTATCCAAAGATTCCGAAGGCTGCCAAGCGCCAGTACATGTCAATGTTTGCGTTGGCCATGATGAACGTGGCCACCATAGCGGGCCTGGCAAATGATCCGCAGCAAGCTTTTTATGGCCTTTCATCTATTACGTTCTTTGCGATAGGCGCCATAGTATTCTTCATTCCGACGGCGCTGGTAACGGCGGAACTTGCTACCGGCTGGCCCCGCAAGGGGGGGATTTTCAGATGGGTCGGAGAAGGGATCGGAAAAGGCTGGGCCTTCTGCTGCCTATTCATCCTTTGGATGGAGTGCTCCATTAATTTCGGCGTAGCCCCGGCCTCCGGAGCGGCCACTATCCTTTTCTACGGACCCTATTTCAATAAAGCAGTCGCTTTTGCGGAAAATCCTAAATTTGAAATTTGGATTGTCATAGGCTGGCTTTGCTTCTATTGGTTCCTGGCCTTCTTGGCAACCAAGGGGCTGAAGATCTTCGCTTCGGTAGCAAAGTACGGGGTAATGATAGGCAGCCTTATCCCTCTGGGGCTGATGATTGTCCTGGTCATAGTCTGGTTCTGCGAGGGGCACCACTCTGCCATGAGCTGGAACGGGGCGAATCTGATCCCCAAGTGGCAGGGGCTTTCCACGCTTTCCCTGGCTGCCGGCGTACTTTTCAGCTATGCGGGCGTAGATATGAACGCCGCGCATATTAAGGAGCTTAAGGATCCTGAAAAGGAGTTCCCACAGGCCATCATCATCGCTATGATTTTGGCTTTCCTTATTTTCGTTGTCGGCACCCTGATTATCGCTACCGTTATCCCCTACGGGCAGCTCAACGTTCTTTACGCCCTTTTTGCCACCTTCAGGGTTTTAGGCGCCACTTTCGGCTTCCCATGGCTCTACATGGTGCTCACTTGGGCGCTTTTGTGCAACACGATAGCAATGACGGTTACAAGCTTCGCCGGACCCTCTTTTATGCTGGGGCAAGTCGGAAAAGCGGGCTTTCTTCCCAAGTGGACGCAAAACTACAACAAGCACGGAATGCCTTCCAAGCTTATGTACATCCAATGCGTGTTCATGACGATAATCGCATTCCTGGTGACGCTGCTTCCAAATGTGGAAGGATTTGTGATTTTGATTACCCAAGCCATCACGCTCCTCTACCTTTTCTACTACGTCCTGATGTTTGTAACCTACCTGAGGCTGAAATACAACCAGCCCAACAGGCCCAGGGGCTTCAAAATCCCCGGAGGAAAAGTCGGAGGCTGGATAGTATGCGTAGTAGGCCTTATAGCCTGCGGATTTGGGATGCTCCTTTCCGTTTGGCCTCCCGCCCAAGTGGCCCAGGAGGTAGGATCCCCCGTTACTTACGTTGTAGTGATTTTGGCTATAGCCGTATTCGTGATTATTTTGAGCTGGATTATCTACCTGGTTTCCCGCAAACGCAATTGGGCCGATCCCAATAATGCGTTCTCTCCTTTTACTTGGCAGATTGAAGGGATGGGTAAGCCTGCAAAAAGCCTTTCCAACATCCCTACGGAGGTGCTCAGTTATGACCAGAACCCCATGGGCGTGGAGATAAAGCACATTTGGGGCAAAGACGCAAAATTGGAGGACGTGCCTGCCGACATACTGGAGGGGGCAAAAAACGCCGAATAGGCAAATAAGCGCCAAATAGAAACCGCCTGCCGGAAGGGGGCGGTTTTTTGTTGCCCTTGAAGAAGCAGGGATGATTTTCGCCTAAATCGAATATCTTTTTGATTGCACTATATTTGAAATAACTCAATTAGACTTTAATCATAGGCTTCTTTTTCACATCCCTTGAAAGGCAGAGATGGTAGAACGATTCAAATCAACCGCTTTCGGAGGCGGCTACAACAAAGAGCAGGTGGATCACGCCATGGAGGAAAACGAGCAGACCATCAGCCTGCTGCGTGAGCAAATCCGGAATTATGACGAAAGAATATTAAATTTGGAAGCCGAACTGGAAAAGGAGAAGGCAAAAAAGGATGCAAATACGAAAAGCTCCTTTACCTCCTTGGGGGCGAACGCCCAAGCCCTTTTAGCCAGCGCAGAACGAACAAGCGTGGACCTTTTAAACAGGGCTAAAGCCGACGCCGCTACCATCAAGGATTCTGCCACCCATGAATCGGAAACCCTCCTGAACAATGCCAAGAACGAATCCAGCCGGCTCCTTTCGGAGGCCAAGGCGCAAGCGACTTCTATGCTCAACCAGGCCACAAAGCAGTCCCAGGACATGGTGGCCGAAGCTAAAGAAAAGGCCGCCCAGCTTTCCAGCCAGGCCGGCAGGGAATGCGACAACCAGAGGCAGAGCCTTGCGATAGAACTGGAAAACTCCAGGCAGGAGCACGAAAAGAAAATGGCGGCATTGAAGAGTTCGCAGGAACAGGCACTGGCCAATAAGCAGGCGCAGGCCGACAGCCAAATAGCCGACAAGCGCAAAGCCGCGAACGATGAAATAATGAAGCAGAAAAGCGCGGCCCACGATCAAATCCAGCAGGAGCTTGCGGCAGCCGCCCAGAAGCGCTCCCAAATCGAGCAGGAAGCCAGCAACGTGCTCGCGGCCGCCCAGAGGCAGGCCGGGGAGATTATAGATCAGGCCAAAGTGAAAGCCGGGCAAATCGAGGATGCCGCAACCGTACAGAGATCCCAGACGCTGGCCAAAGCCGCAAAAGAGTACGACGACACAAGAAAGCAGATTCAGACCCAGCAAACCGAGACGACTCAGAAAATAAACGATCTCTTGGCCCAGCTGGAGCAGCACAGGCAAAAAACCCAAAAGGAGAGCGAAGGCATCCTTTCCGAGGCGCAGAAGGCAAAGCAGGATGCCGAAGCCTACGCGGCTTCCAAGCGCAAGGAGGCTGAGACTCAAGCCGCACAGATACTTGAGAAGGCCAGAAATGACGCCAAAAGCGAGATAGACACCCAAAGAAAAGCGGCTAAAAGCGAAATTGAAGGCCTGAAGGCCCAGATAAGCCAGCTTCACGCCACCGAAACCGAGTTGACTTCCAGGGTGGAGGAAATAAGGACCATGTTTTCCCAGACCTTTGGGAACTTCACCCCCATGCCCGCTCCCGCCCCCGAAAGCGGGGGGGAGAATGGAGAAAAAAGCGGGCAAAAGCTTGAAGCGAAGCCAAAGGCGCAGGAAGAGGCAGGGAAGGAAGAAGCCCCTGAGGCCCAGGATTCCCAGAAGGCCGTTCCGGCCCCCGACGCTGTCCCCGAGGCTCCAAAGACCGCCGGCCCCAAAGAAGGGGAGAAAGAGGGAGGGCCGGCTTCAAGCCCTTCCCAGCACGAAGCAAAGCAGCAGTGAAAGTAGCCGTCTTAGGCGCCCTCGAGGAGGAAATTGAACTTTTAAGGGCCTCTTTGGAGGGCCCCTCCGGCTTTAAGGGCGCAGGATTGGAAGTTTTTACGGGTTCTTACCGCCGGATCGAAGTTGCGTGCGCAAGGAGCGGCATGGGGCTCGTAGCCGCGGCCGCGGCTACGCAGTTTTTGATAGACGCCTTTTTGCCAGATTTCCTCATTTTTTCCGGAATTGCCGGAGCCTTGTCTGAAGAATGCGGGATAGGGGAAGTAGTGATCGGGGAAAGCGCCGTATTTCTCGATGCGGACATGGAGCTTATAAGCCAGGACGCCCCCCATTTGGACCACTTCCCTTCCGATCCCTTTTTGGTAAATCTCGCTTCCCGGGCTTTGGAGAGCCTGTCGGTCCCCCACGCCTCAGGGGCTTTGGCCAGCAGCAACCGCTTTATCGGCTCCATTGATATGAAGGAAGAGGCAAGGAGAAAGTCGGGGGCGGAAGCCGCGGAAATGGAGGGGGCCGCATTTTTGCAGATTTGCGCCAAAAACGGCCTTCCGGCGCTGGTATTAAGGACCATAAGCGACGGAGCCTGCACAAAATACTCTTCCTTCCGCCGCTTCGACACTTCCTCTTACTCCCGCCAGTCGAGCAGGGTGGTCCTAAAAATACTCGAGCTTTTGTCCAATGAAAAAGTTGGGGCGGAGTTATAGAATAGGATCGCGCATAAGCCGAAGACCGTTGGTAAAACGCTTTGTTTTCCAAACTTCCTCACTAAGGAACGCCATCACAGGCTCAGTCGTTTTATAAGCAAGCGAATTTGTCGGTGTAAGTTTCCCGAGGATCGGATATATGCCAGGAAGGAAACTTGTGAAAAAGTCAGAAAAAGAAGAAATAGTTAAAGATCTGACAGAGAAATTTAAAGCTTCACAAGCTGTGATATTCACTGAATATCGTGGACTTTCCGTCGCGCAGGTTACCCAGCTGCGTTCCGAACTCAAGGGATGCGACTATGTAGTGGCCAAAAACACTTTGGCCCGCATAGCGGCCAGAGAAGCCGGAATGAACGGGGTGGAAGACCAGCTCACCGGTCCTTCTGCAATAGTCATAATGGGAGAAAATTACGTGGAAAACGCGAGGATTCTGCGCGATTTCTCCAAGTCCGAACCGAAATTAAAGGTCAAGGGCGGCTATGTAGATGGCAGCGCGATGAGCGTCGAGGAAGTGAAGCAGCTCGCGGATCTCAAGACGAGGCCTGAAGTTCTGTCTATGTTTGCCGGAGCCATGAAGGCCAGCATAGGGAAAGTCGCCAGAGTGATGGCGGCCGTCCCCACCAAAGCGGTAAGGACGATAGACGCTTTGGGCGAAAAGAAGCAAAACTAGCTATCAGATGATTGAAAGGATTTTTCATGGCTAAGATGTCTACAGAAGAACTTCTTGAAGTTTTCAAGGAAATGACCCTCGTGGAACTCAACGAGTTCGTAAAGGCTTTCGAGGAAGAATTTGACGTAACCGCCGCGGCCCCCGTAGCCGTGGCGGCAGCCCCAGCCGCTGCTGCCGCCGGCAATGCGGAAGATGAGAAGAGCGAATTCGACGTGGTGCTCACCGCCGCCGGAGACAAGAAGATCCAGGTGATCAAGGCCATTCGCGAGCTCACCAAGAAGAGCCTGGGCGACTCCAAGGCCCTTGCCGACAATGTTCCTTCCACCATCCTTTCCGGCGCCTCCAAGGAAGACGCCGAAAAGGCGAAGAAGGCCCTCGAGGATGCCGGCGGAAGCGTGGAACTCAAGTAGGCTTTCCCTTTGAAAGGCTGTTAGGCAACTACTTTAAGTAGTTGCCTAATTTTCTAATTAGGCCCCTTAAAAGCGGAGAAGGGATAAACGGATATACTGAAAATTGTTTTGACGGGCGCAAACATACAACCTGGAACTTGGGGGCCGCATGGAGAGCAATGAGCATAATTGGCTCGTAACCGTTGTAGGCACAGGGCAAAAGGGCGTGTTCAAGCCCGGAGACCTGGTAATTATAGGCCGGACCCCCAAGCACCTTCCCACCCCCGGCTCCTCGTTTATGCGTTTCAATATAGACAACCCTCAGAAGTCCATGAGCAAAAGGCACGTCTCCCTTCAAATAAGGAGGGGCGCGGCGACTATAAAGGATCTGGGGTCCACCAACGGGACCTACCTCGTGAAAAAAAACGGGGCGCTCGTCAGGCTTCCGGCTGGAGAAGAATTCCTCTTGGACAAGTCCCCCGTCAGGCTGCAGCTCGGGAATGTGGGCATCCTTCTTGAAAAGACGGCCGAAGAAGAAGAGGGCGGAAAAGGCAAAAAAGAGGGGGACCTTTTCGCCAATTCCTCCTCAGCCCCCTCGGCCCCCAGAAGCGTTAAAGACATACGGGAGGCCATGGAGGAAAGGGAGGGGGAGCCTACATTCCTCATAGACGCCGACAGGGTGGCGGAAAAAGTAAGGGAAAAAAGGGAGAAAGCCCAGGAAGCGCCTGGGGAAGCGCCGATACCTTCGGCTACGGAGGAGGCGGAGAATGAGGAAGCCCAAAAGTCCAGCTCCGAAGAAGAAAATATTGAAAAAATCCAGGAGGAAAACAAAGAGAAAGCAAAGCTTGTAGACAAAGCCATAGAAGAAAGGCTGAAAAGCGGGCCCGCGCCCCTATCCGCCCCTTCGTCTGCAACCGTGCCCCTCCCTGCCGCCGGCACGGGGGCCGGGTCCCTTTTTGAGAGGCTGAGCCGGCAAAAGCGCAGGCAGAATGGGGTGATACGACTTGAGAACGGCATGACTTCGGAAGAAGCGGAGAGGACTGAAAGCTTTGCCAGGCAGTTCGAACTTGCAAAGCACCGTGAAATGCTCCCTTTCCTTGCCCTTAACCCCAACCTTTATTCCGATCTCTACATGTGGCTGGAGGCCTTGGGGGATCCGGTGATAAGCGCGGCCCTGCAGACCAACAGGGGGTACCAAGCCTTCAAGAAAGACGGAGGGAACGATGGAAGGATCTGAGAATCTTGCCCGGGAGGCGCAGGCGCTGGCGGATTTAAAAAAATGGAGCGACGCCTATCTTGAAAAAAGGACCCCGGATCCGCTGAGCAACATAGCGAATTTGAAAGCCGGCCTCGATCTTTCCAACGCCAGCCCGAACGGGAAGTCCAGGCTGCTTTCAAACGTCAAAGTCACCCTCCCACTCCTTTTTCCCAACCCGAGCCTCTTTACCGCCGCCAGGAGGGAATTTTTGCAGATTCTTTCCCAATGCAAGTCTGAAATAAAGCAGTGCGGCTTTGGAAAAATCAGCCTTGCGGCCGGCATTGCAAGGTGGAACGGATCTAGCAGGCAGATGCCGATCCTCATTTACCCCCTCGAGATCGAAGAAGAAGGGGATCCGGCGAAAACTACTATAAAGCTGGGAAAAAGGTCCATGGTAAATCCCGCCTTTATCGGGGCCATGCGCGATGATTTTGGGATAGAATTCGACTTTTCCTCCCTTCCGCTGAATTTGGATTCGGGCCGCGAGCAATTTATAAGCCAGGTGGCGAGGGAAGTCGGGGAAATGGTATACGGCTTCAGCGCAGAACTCCGGTTCATAATGGGGTGCTTCATCAATCCGGAGGTGGTGATCCGCGACAGGGCCCTACGCCTCATAAAAGGCGTAGGGCAGGGAGAATGCGACGTAAAAATCCTAAAGGACTTCCTGGGGGGGAAGGAGGCCGTGCAAAGGCCTATAGAAAAAGAAGACTTGGACCCGCACGATGAAAAGGAAGTGGGGGACGTGCCAAACGGCGCAAGGCGCGCCGCCAAGCTGGCCTCCATGGGGCAGTGCGTCTTCCTGGACGCGCCCTCCTCTTCATCTTCGGCCTCCCTGGCCTTGGCCATCGCTTCAAGGTGCGCGTGCGAAGGGAAAAGCGTAATCTATTCCTCCCCCCTGGGGGGGCAAAAAGAGGCCTTCCTGAGGTATGCCGGAAAGGAAGGGATTAAAAACCTTGTGCTGGATGTAGACGAACGCGACTTTGCCAAAGAGATCGACGCCCAGCTTTCAAATTCTTTGAGCTTTAAGAACGAGGAGGCGGTTACAAATTTCAACCGGATCGCGGACGAATTGGTGGGGGTAAGGGCGCGCCTTTCCAAGTATTTTGGAGATTTGCATAAAAAAGTGGAGCCGTGGGATTTGTCAGCATACCAAGTGCTCGAAAAACTCCTTCTCCTCGGATCCAAAAAGAGCAGGCCCAGCAACAGGGTGAGGCTGGATGAGGATGTGGCGAAGAATCTAAAGGGGAAGCTGGGGGAGGCATCAGAAAAACTTGAGCGTTTTGGGGAATTGGGCGGTTTTTCCCTCACCCCCCGGGACACCCCCTGGTACAAGGCTTCCATCTTCACGCCCGAAGAAGCGCAGAAGGCGCAGGAAAGGGTGGAAAGAATCTCTTCCTCCCTGCTTCCCGAAATAAAGCAGCAGGCGGCTTCGGCAGTCAGAGGGTGCGGTTTTCCAGAGGCGTCCACCGTCGAAGAGTGGGGGAAGCACGTTACGATGCTAAACAACCTCCGCAGGGCCATGGATCTTTTTTCCCCGGACGTTTTTGATCTGGACTTCCCTTCCGTCCTTGAAGCCACAAAAAGCAAAGAAGAGAGAAAGGACTCGCAGCTGGGCTTTTGGGAAAGAAAGAAGCTTGTAAAGGAAGCCAAAGGGTGCCTTAAGCCCGGAGCAAAGGTAGAAGACCTTCACGGCACCTTGCAGGCCGTGTTCCTGCAGTATCAAAGGTGGCGCTCCTACAGCTCAATTCCCAAAGTGACGATTCCTAAAAATCTGGATGCAATGGTTTCGAATCTGGAGACCTTAAATTCCGATTTGACCGCCCTGGACAGCATCCTTCCCGCTTCTTTGTCGGGAAACGTCCTCTCCAGCGGAAAATTTGATGCGATAGAAGCAAAAATCTCCGATCTGAAAAGGGCTGAAAAGTCTTTGGAAACTCTGCCCGAGAGGGAAAGCCTTGAAAAAGAGCTCAGGGAGATGGGCCTAGGGGAACTGATAGAGGAGCTCAAATCCAGGAAGCTCAACCCCTCTTTTGCAGGAGACGAGTTGGAATTGGCGTGGTACGCAAGCGTATTCGACCTTATAGTGCAGTCTTCCCCGCTTATAGCCAGCCAGGACGGCCACCTTTTGGCCGAAACCGCCCAGAGGTTTATAGAGCTGGACAGATCCCACGTGTCTTCTGCGGCCGCCTTGATAGAAAGCTCGTGCATGTCCAGGCTTTCCGAGTTCCTATATTCCAATGCGGATGAAGCCAATGACTGGCACTCCCGGCTTTCTTCCCCCTCTTTCGACCTCTCCCTTGCCCAATTTGAGGCCGAATGCCCGGATCTTTTAAGGCTCGCAAAACCCATAATCGCTTCCACTCCCGCTTCGATTGCCACTGCCCTTCCCAACAAGGCTTTGGCCGATGTGTTGATAATAGACGGGTGCCAGGATGCCGAGAGCGCGGAGATAATGTCCCTCTTGCCTTTGGCAAGAAGCTGCGTGATAGTTTCGGATCTGGGCCTTTCCTGCTCCCCTATCGTTTCCGCCCTATCCTCCTTCATGCAGAGGGTAGAAGTTAAAAGGTGGGCGCGTTGCGATGAAAGGCTTCAGACTTTCCTTTCCGACTGCGGGGTCGAAAGGGTCCTGCTGCCCCCTGCATTTGGCAACGAGCCGGGGATTGCCGGCCACCCCCTTTCAGGCCAGGGGGTCCCATTGCGATCCTCCGATCTTGTGGAGAGCACGAATCAGGAGGCGGAATATGTTGCAAAGCTTGCAGCCTTTAGGCTGAGCCAAACCCCCCTCAGCCCTTCTTACCACCTGACCGTCATAGCCCTGAACCCGGATCATGCCGAAAGCGTGGCAGAAGCCGTAAAGAAAATGGGCGTCAGGGAAAAATGCCCGGATCTTGTAAGCTCCCACATATCCGTGGAAGACATTTCAAACGTCGCCGCGGCCCAAAAAGGGGACGTCATAATTACCGCAGGGTACGCCAAGATGGGCGACGGGCGCCTTATGCAGCAATTCGGGAGGATCCAAGAGGAAGGAGGGGAAAAGCTCCTCCTCTCGGCCTTATGCCTCGCTGAAAGAAAACTGGACGTAGTTTCCTCTTTCAGGGCTAAAGATTTGGACGAGGCCAGGCTGACGCCGGGAACAAAGCTCCTAAAAGACTTGATTTCATGGGCGCAAAATCCCCCTTCCTTCCTGCCCCCCTCCCCTTGCGCGCCCTCAAACACGCTCGTTCAAGACTTGGAAGAGAGGGTGGAACGCGAAGGCTACGGGGCCGAGAGCTATTTGGGCTACAAAGACGGGGTAAAAATTCCGCTGGCGGTAGGAAAAGGGGAGGGGCAGCTGGACTTGGCCGTCTTTACCGACGACGCCAGGTTTATGTCCATCCCATCCATGCGCCTGCGATACCGGGGCCTTCCGGATCTGCTCAGCCCCATGGGGTGGGGTTCGGTGTTCGCATGGTCGGTCGGAATGTTCATAGATCCGGACAGGGAGATAGAAAAAGTGGCGCGGGCCCTAAACGCCATAAACCCCAGGGGCCGCTCCGTAGGCATTGGAGACTTGGAAGATGATAAAGGGTAAAAAGTACAAAAAGAGCTTCCGGAAAGGGGGAGAAAAAAGGAGCGGGTTCTGTTTGAATCCGCCTTCCAAAGGAGGGCTCAGCGGGTACTTCGAACTCCCCCCGCATTTTGACTCGTTTGCGCTCCGGAAGGGCTATTTTTCTTAAATTTGCCCTCCACAAGCTCTGAAATGGTGACGGGCCTTTCTTTCCTTTCCAGCTCCTCCTTTATCTGCGAAAGGAGAGTTATGATCCTTTCCTCATTGTCGGTCCCCTGCGACTGGGCCGCCTGCTCTATGACATTCAGCTCCTGGCTGCGGTATTTGGCCTTTGCAAGTTTTTTGGATACGTCGTACATCTTGTTTACCGGCACTATCACGAGGAAATAGATGGCGAGGGCGATAGTCAGGAACTGAATTACGGCATTTAAAACGGCTCCGAAAGACACCGTGGCGCCGTTGCAGGTGAAAGTCAGGACGTCCGACATGTTCTTTTTTCCGAAAATCATGGAAATAAGCGGATTTATTATGCTGGAGACAAAGGTGCTAACGACAGAAGAGATGGCCGTTCCCATGACCACGCCTATGGCCATGTCGATTATGCTGCCTTTGGTGATGAATTTTTTGAATCCGGAAAAAACGCCCAGGTCGTGGAAGGAAGAAATTTGGTAAGAAGTCATACTTCAATTAAAGTATGGCTTGCGTAAAATCAGTCCCCCTTCTTGGAGGGCTTCTTTTCCGCCCCTCCCTTGTCAGTGCGGTAAAAACCGCTCCCTTTGAACTGGATGGAGGCCGGGGCGTAAACTTTGCGGACTTTCCCCCCGCATTTTGGACAGACCGTCAAAGGCTTGTCGTCAAAATTCTGGCGCTGGGTGAACTCGTATCCGCAGTCGCTGCATTTGTACCTGTAGACTGGCAAATTTTTCTCCCCTCTGTATTTTTGGCTTTTGGGACTTTAACAAGGTGAATTACGAATTTATTCTACCAATCTGGGGGCGGCGTGTAAGGCCGAAAAATAGAATCCTATCACCGTGGCCAGGTACTTGGAGAGGGTCTGGGGGGAGGAACAAAAAATTTCGTGCCTTGTCCCCCTGACCCGGAACATCCAGGCCGGCACCCCGGCTTTTTTCGCCTTTTCTATAAACCTGTCCTGGGCCCTGGGGTCTACAAGGCAGTCTTTTTCGGCCTGAAAAAGGAGGGTCGGGGTCAAAATCTTTTTCACAGACTCCCTTCTTGAAATTTCCCAATCCATCCTCAACGCTTCCCGGCTCCATTTGCAGCAGGGATCGGAAAGATGGAGCAAGGGCGAAGGGAGGCGCTTTGAAAAGTACCATTCGTCCCTCAGCCTGTAGGACGGGGGCCTGTTTGAAGGAGGGGGGGCAAAGCCCAGGCTCCCCGGGACCCTCATGTCCCCCTTCCCTATGAGGCACATAAATTCCGCCGCCGCCCGCATGGCGAAGGCCGGGAGCTTCATTTTAGGCAGGAGCATGGGGGAAGAGAGGACGGCCCTGTCGAAAAAGAGGGGGAAGGCCTCTTCTATAGAAACCCCGATGGCGCCCCCCATGGAATGGGCGAAAAGGAAAAGGGGCCGGGTGAGGCAGCCCTTTTTTTCAGCATCTTCCATAACTGCCGCAAAGTCCTTGCGGTAGTCTTCCCAGTGGGAGGCTTTTACAATTTCAGGATCTGAAATTTCCCTGGAAGAAAGGCCGTGCCCCCTGTGCTCGAGGATCAGCACGCTAAGGCCGTACTGCAAAAAGTACCACGCCAGCTCGGAAAAACGCACTTCGGACTGCGTGAAACCTATAAGTATTACGGCCGTCCCCAAAGGGGCGCCAAACGCCGCCTTCCTTTTCGAGTTTTCAAACCCGGAGGCGTCATAAAAAACCCAGTGCGCAAAGCCTTCCCCAGGCTTTGCGGCCTTTATCCCCCTTACGGCGCAAAACTCCCCCTTTATCCGGGTCCACCCGTCCCGCCTGCACTTTTTCAAAGCGGGCAAAACTTCATCTTCCATTTCCCTTTTAAAATCTTCGGCTTTTATGACGCTCACGGGGGGGAGGGGAAAGATCGGGGGGGGTGAAGTTTTGCGCATTTTACAATCCTGAAGTTTGAAAGGCGAATTTAACAAGGGACTTTAAACCCTGCCTGTAAGCTTGAATATATGGATAATTTTACGCCTCCGAAGGCTAAAGATACCACACAGGAGCATCCGTGGCCTGTGGTCTGGGCGGTATCCAAATTCTCAGAAGCCGTAAAAAAATGGCCCTGCCTTTGGGTAGAGGGGCAGATAGCGCAGATAGACGGCAAAAGGTCGGCCGTATACATCACGCTAAAAGATCTGCAGCAAAATGTTTCGATGTCGGTTACGGCCTTTTCCCCCGCAGCCGACCGGTGCAGGAAAGAAAACTTTTCGCAAGGCGACAAGATCGCGGTCTACGGGCAGCCCGATCTTTGGAAGGCCCAATGCAAATTCTCCCTGCAGGCCTTTGAAGTGGAAAAATCAGGGGAGGGGCCCCTGGTGAGGGCCATAGAGGAGCTAAAGCGCAGGCTTGCCGAAGAAGGACTTTTCAATTCGTCCCGCAAAGTCCCCATTCCGTCTTTTCCGCAGAAAATAGGCCTTGTCTGCGGCGCAGGCGCGCGCGCCGAAGGGGATATAGTAACCAACTCCCTCCTACGGTGGCCTGATTTGGACTTTACTATCGAGTACGCGGCCGTGCAGGGGAAAAACTGCCCCCCGGAAGTCACAGGAGCCATCAAAAAACTTGACGGGCTGGGCCTTGACGTCATAATAGTGGCCCGGGGAGGGGGATCCTACGAGGATCTTATAGGGTTTTCAAGCGAACAAGTAGTGAGGGCCGCTGCAGAATGCAGGACGCCCCTAGTTTCAGCCATAGGCCACGAAGGGGACTGGACGCTTTTGGATCTTGTGGCCGACAGGCGCTGCTCCACCCCTACAGACGTTGCAAAAACGATCATTCCCGACTTTTTGCAGGAGAAAGAAAGGGTGGGGATCGCCCGATCCCGGCTTGCAGGGGCAATGGAAAGAACAGTGGAGTTGGAAGAAGGAAGGCTCTTCCGCCTTACTTCTTCCCCCTTCATGCGCGAACCTTCAAGGCTAATAGAGCGTGCCGAAAGGGCCATAAAAGAAGCCAAAAAAGACATTACTGTAGCCCTTTCAATGAGGCTGGATGAAGAGATGTCCAAAGCCTTCGCGCTTTCGGCTTCGTTAAAGTCCCTTTCCCCCCTTTCCACCCTCTCCAGGGGCTACGCCCTTGTAGAAAGGAAAGGGGAGATCCTTCGGGAAGTCAAAAACCTGAGGCCGGGGGAAGAAATAAAGATCGTGATGCAGGACGGGGAAGTAAAGCTGAAAGTGGAAGAAGTAGAGGTTAAAAAATGAAGGAAGAACTGACGGAAGAAGAAAAAGAAGTCATCGACTCGCTTAACTACGAAGAAACGAGGGATGAACTGGAAAGGGTAGTGTCCGCGCTGCAGACGGGGGGATTAAGCCTAGAAGAAAGCGTGCATGCGTGGGAAAAAGGGGAATACCTGGCCAGAAGGGCCGAAGGAATGCTGGAAAAGGTAAAAGAAAAGATAGAAGAAGTACAAAAAGAGCAACAGGCCGCGGGGCAGTCGGCAGGCACCCAACTTAACCTTGGAGGCGCCGGACAGTCTTAATGAGCCAGGAAAAATCTCAAAAAATTGGGAAAACGGGCCTTACGGCCTTAATAATAAGCTCTGCAATCGGGACGGGGATTTTCGGCCTGATGAGCCAGTTGGCTTCCCAGGCGAGCCCCGGATCGGCCATAGTGGCATGGGTAGTGGTCGATATAGGCTTTGCGGCCCTCGTCTACTGCCTGAACCACCTGGCCCAGGCTAGGCCCGAACTCGACTCCGGCATTTTTTCTTATGCGGGCGCCGCTTTCGGCCCCTTGGGGGAGTTCATATCCGGGTGGGGCTACTGGCTGGCCAGCTGGGTGAGCAACATTGCCTTCTGCACTATGATTATGAGCGCATTGGGCAATTTCCTCCCCATTTTCAAAGGCGGCCAGAACCTGCCTTCCGTCCTCCTTTCCTGCGCGGTAGTCTGGCTTATCACCCTTTTGGTGAGCATGGGGCTTAAAAGCGCCTCCTTCGTAAACGCCCTGGTGACGGTTTGCAAGCTCATTCCGCTTTTGGTTTTCCTCGTGGTGATGTTTGCGGCCTTCAAATCCGGAATCTTCACTTCGCACTTTTGGGAAAACGTGGCCTCATCCGGCTCCCCCTTTACCGCCAAGTCCCTCTTCACCCAGGTCCAGGGAAGCCTGATGTACCTGGTATTCGTATTCGTGGGAATAGAAGGGGCCAGCGTAATGGGCTCCAGGGCAAAGAAGAAAAGCGACGCAACTTTTGCCACGGTTATGAGCCTTGTAGCGCTCATCCTCATTTACGGCTTTATCTCCCTCCTGCCTTATGGAGTCATGACGCGCGCCCAGCTGGCCGCCCTGCCCCAACCGGCCATGAGCGGCATTTTGGCTAAGACTGTAGGAGTATGGGGGGAGGGTCTCGTGGACGCGGGGCTGATAATATCCTGCCTTGGGGGGCTTCTTTCCTGGACCCTCCTTCCGGTGGAAACCACCACCCTCCTGACCCAGGACGGGCTGCTTCCCCGGATTTGGGGGAAGTCCGACAGGCACGGCGCGGCCTTGTTTTCCCTAATCGTCACCTCCCTTCTTGAAACCCTGTTCCTTTTCAGCTTCCTAATCACTTCCAACGCTTACAATTTTGCAAGCACTATAAGCTCGACCACCGCCCTGGTCTGCTACGCTTTTGTGAGCATATACGAAGTTATATATTCTGCAAAAAACAAAAAGCCCCTGGGGCTGGCGATGGGGGTAATTTCGGGCCTTTTTGAAATTCTGGGCTTGGCGGTTTCGGGCTGGCAGGAAGTTTTGCTTCTTTCAATTTGCTACGTCCCCGGTTTTGCCCTTTTCATCTACAGGAGGCGAGGGGGGCTTAAAAAGGGCCAGATTGCGGCCATAGTTTGCATCACGGCCCTGGCCGTCTTGGCCGTAGTACTTGTATGCCTGGGCCTTGTCTCGGCCTGAAATGGTATAATTTAGGGGCGCCCTGGTAGCTCAGGGGATAGAGCAGATGACTTCTAATCTTCGTGTCGCCGGTTCGAATCCGGCTCAGGGCACTCCTTGTTTCGCTTATTTCCCGGTTTTAAGGCTTCCTTCGAGGGCGAGCATCGCGTCTTTGATTCCTGCAAGGGAGGGGTTTTGGGCGTCCAGCTCGTTTTGCAAATCCGAAATTCTGGACTCCGCCTCCGTTTTAGAAGATGGTGGAAGGGCCGGAAGGGCATTTTTCGCAGCTTCGATTTCCTTTTCCGCTGCGGCTTTTTCTTCAGTTAGGTTCGAGGCGTTTTCCTGGACGAGCAGGCGCGCGGAAAGATAAGCGATATTTTCCTGTTTGGATCCCAAAGTCTTTATAAGGGCTTCGTTTGCCTCTATCGCTTCGTGGGTGCCGGCGCTGCAGAGGACGGGAGAAGAATCGGTTTTGGTGTCCAACGCCTTTTTGAGATCCAAATAGGCTTGGGAAGCTTTTGCGGAAGAAGTATCCCTAATATTCATGGAGGAAGCTCTTTCGCTTTCAAAGGCCCTGGATGCCTCCTGGGCCTGGGAGTAAGCCTGGGAGCACTTTTGCTCTATCGCCTTCTTGCCGTGGTAAAAGGCTATGGCCCATATGCCCCCCAGGATAAGGCAGAAAATGACGGCAATGCCTGAGAGCAGTATGGTTTTGGATCTTTTCCTTACCTTTTCATCTTCCTTTATTTCTTCCTTTTCCTCTTCCGCGTTGCTCATTTTTCTTCATTCTTTCCGGCCATCATTTTTCTCAGATCCTGCTTTTGCTCTTCTAAGTCCTGTATTTTGGCAAGTATTTCTTCTACGCTCCCTTCCCCTTCCGTCAGCTCTTTTTTGTAAAGGACCTCTTTTTGCATTATCCCGATCTCCAGTATTTTGGCTATCAGGGAGGAGGCCAATTCCCTTCCGTCAGGGGTGGAAGGGAGGGGGAGGGAGGCCAAAGCGGGGACTACGGGGTAAAGGAGCGAGGGTACGGAATCCATCAGCCTTTTTACCCATTCCTTGCATCCGGCCTGCTGGGCGTACTCTATCCCTCCCGCAGCTTCTATGGCCGAAAAAAAATCCTTGAAAACGGGGGATTTGAAGCTGTCCTCCTCCAGCTTTTCCCAAAGCCCGGGGTCGATATCTTCGGGCCTTTGCACGGCTTGGGCCATGAGCTGCTGCTCGCAGTCAAAAACCGGATCCCGGACTTCCTCCCTCTTCTTTTCGTACTCTTTAGGCCTTTGCTCCTTAAAACGGGCCTCCTCCCTTTCCCGCTCCAAATTTTTGACCGACTTTTCTATCAGAGATCCTATTCGCTGGGACAGCTCGGGATTGTCTACAGACCTGTTTTTGAAGGCCAGGAGCACGCTTTTGGAGGTTTTGGAATCCAAGTAGGGCAGCAGGAGGGTGGAAAGCTTCCTAACCAGGGACTGGGTGTAAAGTTCGCGCAGGAAGGCGTCTTTTATCGTTGAAACTACCCCTGTGGCGGCTTCTATCTTTTCGGCCTTTTCCACGTCTTCATTTTTCTCAAAACCCTCCAAAATCCCGTCAATTATAAATTCGTATATGGGCTTGGCTTTTTTGACCAGTTCTTTGACGGCCTCCCCGCCTTTTTCCATGCGCAGTTCGCACGGATCTTTCCCGTCTTCGGTCCTGGCCACAAAAGTCTGGGAAAGGAAGGCCGAATCCAGCTCCATGGCCTTCAGGGTGGCCTTTTTCCCGGCCTCGTCCCCGTCAAAAGCGAAAATTACCCGGCTCTGCCTTTCCGACTTTAGCTGTATCTTCCCAAGGGCGTCATCTTGTATGAGCCGGCGCAGGATTTGGGCGTGTTCGTAACCGAAGGCCGTCCCGCAGGCGGCCACGGCATTTTTCACCCCGGAAAACCTCATAGCCATAACGTCGGTGTACCCTTCCACCACCACGGCGGATCGGGTGCGCATTATTTCGTCTTTGGCCATGCTGAGGCCGAAAAGGACCTTGGACTTTTTATAGAGGGGGGTTTCGGGGGTGTTTATGTACTTTGCCTCTATTTTGTCTTCCTCCAATACCCTTCTGGCGCCAAAGCCTATGACCCTTCCGGAAGAATCGAAAATGGGCCAGGTGACCCTTCCCCGGAAGTAGTCGTATCCCCCTCCCCCCTCCTTTTTCCGGGCCAGCCCAGCCTCTATGGCTTCCTGCACGGCAAATCCCTTGCCCACAAGGTAGCTAAGGAGGGCGTCACGGCTGTTGGGGGCCCATCCGCATCCAAATTCTTCACCCTGCTCCAAGGAAAAATCCCTTCCTGCAAGGAATTTTTCCAAGTGCCTTTCAGGATCTTCCCTCGCGCTTTTTTTAAAGAAGCTTTCGGCTTCTGCGCAGGCTTCCAACAGCCTGGAACGCGAAGAAAGCCTCAGGGGCCCGGAAAGGCGCTCCATGTGAAGGGGGATGGAGTACTTGTCTGCGAGGGTTTTGACGGCTTCCTGGAAATCTATGCCGTCCCTCTTTTCAACATAGTCAAAAGCGTCCCCGCCTTCGCCGCATCCGAAGCAGTGCCATGTGCCCAGGGAAGGGCGCACGGAAAAACTGGGGGTTTTCTCATCGTGAAAAGGGCAGAGGCCCATATACAGCCCCAATCCGCCCCGCTTCAAGGCCACGGTTTCGGAAACCAGGTCATAGAGGTCGGCAGCTTCGCGGACTTCTTCTACCTCTTCTTTTGGAATGGAATAGGCCATCTATCCCTTCATCTCTTTATAGAGGAGTTTGATGGAGGCGTCGGTCATGCTTGAAGCCTGATCGCAGGCGCACCTTAGCTTTTCGCTATCGGAACCGGCCTTTCTGAAATCGTCCAGGTACTGCCTTTCAAAGTACTCTTCAGGGTTTTTGCACTCCGCCAGGGTCATAACCACCGTCTTCAACGCTTCCCTTTCCTCAGCCTGCGCTTTCAAGTATTCCTTTTCCGATCTGGCCGCAAAGGCCGAAAGGCCCTTTAAAAGCTCTATTTCCATCCTAGTTTCCTCCGGGACTTCCAATCGGGCCTTATACCTTACCAGGGGATCGTTTCCGTCCCTTTTCCTCGTAGCCGTCATTATTGAGGAGGCGAAACGCCCTATAAGGGCGCTGGTAAGGCTTTTGAGCGCGGCCAGCGACTTCCGGGAGCCGTCCACTTTTTTGCCGAAGAAGGGATTGAAGGAGGAAAGGCGCAAAAACGCTTCCTCCAGCCCTCCGGGGTCCTCCTCTTTGCCGTACCACTCCTTCATGCCTTCTTCCAGCGAGGACATGTCGTTAGGGAGGAAACGCGAAAAGTCCGCCCCGCCTTCCAGCGCATCTTCAAAGTCATGCACGCAGTAGGCTATATCATCGGAAATGTCCATGACTTGGCACTCCATAGGGCGCGAGTGCTCCATCCCCCCCTCCTTCATCCAAAGGAAGGCCTCCATGTCTTCGGGATAAATGCAGAATTTTTTCCCCCCTTTTATATATCTGGGGGCTTCGCTTTTGCTCCAAGGATATTTTGTGCAGGCGTCCAGGGAGGCGCGGGTCAAGTTCAGCCCCCAACTTTTTCCCACCTT
>JAFYJT010000059.1 GCA_017537945.1 Aeriscardovia sp. | reverse complement strand
TCGCCAGAGTAATCAAAGAGGAAATTATTGATACGGCTACAACTTTCTTCTTTGTCTTCCTCCTCTCCTTTTTGAAAGTCCTAACCGGCGCGTTCGATCTTTGGGGGACTACGGCGGAAGAGCCGGAAACCGTTCTTCTTGCAGGCTTTGAAGGGGGAGCGCCCCTAGAAGCGCCCCTGGGGGGAAAGCTGCGGGGGAAATTGGCGTAGGCCTCGGGCTGCTTCAAGTATTTTGCAGGCTTCCTCCCGCCTTTCCGGGGGCTTCTTCCTCCTTCTCCCCCTTCCCCTTCCTCATCCTCTTCCCCTTCGTCCTCATCGCCGCGCTTTCCTTTGATCCTCCTGGAGGATTCGTCTATGACATTTTTGTACAGCTGGCTTGAAATGGTGGAAATTATGGAAGCCAGAACGGCCCCTATGATGGATCCGGCAAGTCCAATTTTGGACGTAAGGAAAAAAACCGTTACGGCAGAGAGTCCGGATGCGGCAATCTGGGCAAAGGAAATGTTCTTGAAAAAATTCTTCCAGCGCCCATGGCCTTTGGAGCTATTTTTCCTGGCCGTGCTCTCCTCCCGCATTCCAGTCGCATTTGTAAGCTACGCAGGGACCTTCGTTGAAACTCGCCATAGCCCACCTTTGCCCCCACCTTTCAAAGTGGGCCCAGAAAGCGTTGTTCATGTCTATCAGGGCCGCGCCCTGGGAAAAGCTTAAGTCCTTTTCCTCTGAAAAAAGGAAGCGGATGCAGTCATTGATGCATGTGCCGTGGGAAAAGATGAAGAGCTTGTTCCACTCTCCCTTCCTTTCCGCCCACTCTTTTACGGCTTCCCCTACCCTTTTTGCCACTTCTTCGTGAGGCTCGACTCCGTATTTGAGTTCATTTCCCTCGCCGCGCCTCCAACCCTCAAAATCCTGCGGGTACGTTTCAAAGAGATCTGAAATCAGGCGCCCCTCCCACTGGCCAAATTTTCTCTCCATCAGCCTTGGATCCTCATACACTTTCAAACCTAGAGGGTCTGCAAAGATATGGGCGCTTTGGCATGCCCTCATCATTCCTGAGCATACTACGAGGGATTTAGAGTCGGGCTTGAACCTTTTTGTCAAGGCTTTCGCGCTCTGCTCGGCCTGCCAAATACCCGTCTTGTTGAGAGGGGGATTGCCCTGGATGCGTCCTATGACATTCCAATCCGTCTGTCCGTGGCGGATCAAAAAAAGAGCGTTGATCAAAGCCAAATCTCCTTGCTGAACTAGAGGTGCCTTTCTCCCTTAGAAGCCCTAAACGCTTCTACTTTCATTCTATTCTTTTAAGCTTTTACGCTTCTCCCAGTCCTTTTGAAGGGCCGAAAGCTGGGCAGAATCATTTACCCCCCTAAGGAGGAGGGGATCGGGGCAAGGAAGGGCCATAATTTTCCCCTCCCCCCTGCACAAAAGGAAAAGGTCGGTAAGGTACACTTCCTTCTGGGCGTTCGACCTCCCCGCCTTCCCCGCAGCCTGCAGAATCGCTCCGGCATTGAAGGCGTAAACGGAAGTGTTGACGAGCCTTATCTTCCTTTCCTGAGTGGAAGCGTCCTTTTCTTCCACTATCTTTTCAACTTCCCCAGTCGGCGAAGATACGACCCTTCCGTATCCAAAGGGATTTTCCGCTTGGGCCGCCAAGAGCGTGGCGGCCGCCCCGCAGGTCCTATGCTTTTTAATCAGGCAGGAAAAAAGGGAGGAAGAGACGAGCGGGATGTCGGAGGCGGTGACGAGGACGAGTGAGTCTGGAGAAAGCGAGGGCCCTAAAATTTTAAGGGCGCACTCCATGGCCCTGCCCGTGCCAGGAACTTCGTCTTGAAGGGCGAAAATGCAGGAGGGGCAGACCCTTTTCGCCTCTGCCTCTATTTTTTCCCTCTCGTGCCTCACAACCACGCAAATTTTACCGGCTCCCGCGCCCTTTGCGGCCAAAAGCGCCGCTTCAAGAAAGCTCTTCCCTTCAAATTTGACAAGGGGCTTGGGGACGGAAGCCTTCATCCTGCTGCCCTTTCCGGCAGCCAGCACCACGCACGCCAGATCCATTCGCCCTCCCACGCGACGTTTTATTGAAGAATATCGGAGGGGGGTTAAAGGGAATTTAAAAAATGCGGAAAAGCTCCAAAAAAAAGTTCCTCCATCTGGATTCGAACCAAAACTAAAGGATCCAAAGTCCCTTGTGCTGCCATTACACCATGGAGGAATACTGTACAATTATAAAATTAAACCGTTTGAAAATAAACCTGGCTCCTACTGCGCGCCCTCTTCAAAAATTCCTGCCACGCTGTTGTGGTTGAATACGGCCTTCATGGCCTTGGCAAGGACGGGGGCGATGGAAAGCACCGTAAGGTTTTTGAACCTCTTTTCCTCCGGCACGGGGACGGTATCCGTGACCACCACTTCCCGGGCCCCGCAGTTTTCAAGCTTCTCGCTGGCGTCTGCGTTCAACAGGGCATGGGTGGCCACCACGGTGACGCTTTTGGCCCCCGCGGCCCTCAGGCTCTTGACGGCCCCTATGATGGTGCCCCCCGTATCGATAATGTCATCCACTATCACGCAGTCCTTGTTGTAAACGTTTCCCACGACTTCTTTGGAGACCGTGACGTTGGGGCGGGTAATGTCCCGGGTCTTGTGGAGGAAGATGAGGGGGACGCCCCCAAGCCTGTGGGACCACTCTTCCGACACCTTTATCCTTCCTGCGTCCGGGGAGACTACGGCAAGATTGCATCCCTTCAGGCTTTCTTTAATGTAAGAGACAAGGGTGGGCAGCGCCTTCAAGTGATCCACCGGGCCGTTGAAAAACCCCTGTATCTGCGCCGAGTGCAAGTCCACCGACATCACCCTGTTCACCCCGGCGGCCGTCAAAAGATCCATGACGAGCTTGCAGCTTATAGGCTCCCTTCCCAGGTGCTTTTTGTCCTGCCTGGAGTAGCCCAGGAAGGGGATTACGGCGGTAATCGATCTGACGGAAGCCCTTTTTAAGGCGTCTATCATGATCAGCTGCTCCATTATCCATTTATTTACCGGCTGGCAGTGGGTCTGGAATACGAAGGCGTCATCCCCCCGCACCGACTGGGTGTACCTGCAGTAAATTTCCCCGTCCGCAAAGTCGTAGAGGGTGGTTTTAAGGACGTCTATCCCAAGGTAAGAGGCTACTTCTTTAGCCAGGGCCGGATACGATCTTCCCGACACAAAAACGAGCTTCCGGGCAGCGTTGGAGCAAAGCATCTCATAGGGCGTATCGCAATCTTGTGTCACAAAACGAAATTAATTAACTCCGTGGACATTTTTCCCTGCGGTATAGGCCGCGGGCGCGTATGAAGCTGCAAACGTTGGGGTCGGTGAGAAAGTCTATGGGCCTTCCTGTAGCCACCCTTTCGCGCAGGCCGGAAGAAGAGATGGGGAGGAGCGGGGAAGGAAGGACCTCCACGTTGCCTGCCGTTTTTGGCAAGGCCCCCAGAGGGAAGCCCGGCCGGGGGGCGACTATGAACCTTGACATGGAAAAAAGCCTTTCCCAATTTTTCCATTTTTCCATGCCCAAAAACGCGTCGGAGCCCAAGATGAAGAAAAGCTCGCACGGGCCGTAAATCGAAGCCAAGTCGGAAAGGGTGTCGAAAGCGAAAGTCGCCCCTTTCCGGTCTACATCGACTTTTGAAACAAAGAACTTGGGATCTTTCCCCGTGGCCATGGCCGTCATAGCGCAGCGCTCCAAGGGGGAGGCTACAGGCCTTTTTCCAGCGGAGAAATTAGTCGGGACGAACGCCACCCGATCGAGCCGGAAGCTGCAGGCCGCTTGGGATGCCAAAGAAAGGTGGCCGTAATGGATGGGATCGAAGCTTCCCCCCATGACTCCAAGCCTGAGGCCCTTATTCATCGGCGCTTTCCAAAAAGGCCGCCTTCACGTCCAAAAAGGAAAGGGGGGCGAAGCCCGGATCGCACAGGGCCCTGATGGCGGAGGCAAAGTCTGCCACTTGCACCAGTTCGTCAGACATAACCGAAACTTCCCCCTTTTTTTCGGACTGCCTGAAAGAGGAGGCGTGCCTTTCCAAAGAGGAAAACAGCTCCTTTTCCCTTTTCAAAATTTCTGCAGAATCTGGGGCGCACTTTTCCCTTACGGGCCACGGGGAAATTATTCTGGAGCAGAACTTCAAAACGGGTTCGAAATTCGGGTTCATATTCCCCTTTTCCGCCCAGATTAGAAAGACGTACCTGAGCTGGCTCAGGCGCCAGCAGGCTGCCGTGAGGATGTCGAAACAGCTGTTTGGCCCTGAAGGGACCGATCGGCCCCCTTGATCGCCCGATCCCTTTTTCACCTTTTTTCGCCCTCCCCTTCCTTCCATCCCAAGGCGGGGAGGCGGAACTTGGATGCTAGCCGCATGGCGAAGGAGGAATACCCCCCGGCCATAATTATGGATTGGAAGGAGTGGCGGATCCGAATTCTGGAGGCGCACCTTAAGTCAAGGTACCTGCGGCCGTCAAATACGAGGCAGGCCGGCGCGGGGGAATTGGAGGGCACGCGGACCTCAATTTCGCTGTCCTTATCCACTATAAGGGGCCTGGGCATGAGCACGGCCCCGTCCACGGGCACGACTTCCAAAGCCTTTACCGCAGGCCATATTATTCCGCCACCGGCGCTAAAAGCGTAAGCGGTCGAGCCGGTAGGGGTGGAAACCACCAGCCCGTTGGCGTCAAAATCCGCCATCTCCACCCCGTCGACCCTCAGGCTCATGGAAACCATCCTCGAATTTGAAACTCTTTCAAGCGCCGCTTCGTTTATTGCCCATCCCCTGAGCGCCTGCGATCCTGCGTCTATCGAGGCTTCCAAAAGGAAATGCTTGGAGAGGGCGTAGCGCCCTTCGAAGATTTCGTCCGCAATTTTTGAAAGGCCCGTTCCGGGCTGCGTTAAAAAGCCGAGGTGGCCCATATTGACGCCAAAAATAGGGACCCCCGTGCCTTTTACCCTTTCGCAGGCCGCCAGAACCGTGCCGTCCCCCCCCAAAGAGACGACCAATTCCGTTTTTGGGCTCACGGTCCTTATAGAATCCGCCAGGGGGTGGTGTGGGACCGCCGGTTCCAGATTTACTTTAAAACCCTTGGAAAGGAGGGAGCAGAACTTTGAGACGGCACGGGAATTTAGGAGGGCGGATCTTGAGATCACGGTTATCTGGCGCATGCTACCAATTTTACCTGTGGAGCCAAATGAAAAATTCCCGGTTCCCCTTCTCTCCCGGAAGCGTGGAGGGCGTGGCGCAAAGCACTGCAAGGCCCGCTTTTTTTGCGGCGTTTTCCACGCCTTCCAAGCTTTTTACCCTCTCCCGATCGTCGCGTACCACGCCCCCTTTTCCGACTTTGCCCCTTCCCACCTCAAATTGGGGCTTTACAAGCGCTACGCATTCCTGCACGCTTTCAATTCCAAAAATCTTTGGAAGGGCGAAACGGAGGGAGATGAAGGAAAGGTCGGCAGTGGCCAGGGAGGGCGGGAAGGGGAGGGAGGACGGATCTAGGAAACGGATGTTTACCCCCTCCATGCTTTTTACCCTGGAATCCCTTTCCAAGAGGGGGGAAAGCTGCCCCCTCCCTACATCCAGGGCTATGACGGCTTTTGCCCCCCTTTCCAAAAGGACTTGGGTAAAGCCTCCAGTGCTCGCCCCCACGTCTATGCAGAGCCTTCCCTCTACTTTGAGGCCCATGGGGGAAAACTTTTCAAGGGCCCCCTCCAGTTCAGGCCCCCCCTGGAGACAAAACTTTTCCCCTCCGCGATTTCCACTTCCTTGCCGGAATAGACGGCGCAGGCGGGCTTCGTTAAAACTTTCCCGCCGACTTTAACCCTTCCTTCCCGGATGAGCTCCCTGCACTTTGTGCGCGACAGCCCCTCTCTTTGGGCCAAAAATACGTCCAGCCTCAAAGCGTCCCCCTAGCTTAGAAGGTCTTCAATCACCCTCTCGTCCAGGCTTTCAAGGTCAAAGTCGACAAGGGCCTCTTCTTCCTCCTCCTGGGGGAACACCTTTCCTTCCAGCTCTTCTATCTCTTTTTCCATCGCCTCGGCTTTTTCCTTCTCGCCTGCCGCGAGGAGGAAATTCTGCTCCGCTTCGCAGGCCCTGAGGAGGTAGGAAAGGGGGAGGCCCGGCAGGGACTTCATGCCCCTTACGATTTTTAGGGCCCTTCCGCTGTCTTTAAGATCGGAAAACGCCCCAGCCATGACTATCATCATTTCAAGCTTTGCCTCAGGGGAGGCTTTCCGGCTTTCCTTGCGTATTACTTCCAGCGCCTTTTCGGGCTCTTCCAGGCCCCTGTAGCAGTCTGCTATAAAAGGCGCCCAGTCGCTTTCGCCGTTCAGGCGCCTTACGGTCAAAAATTCCTTTAGGGCCGTTTTGTAGTCCTGGGATCTGTAGGCCATCAGGGCCAGGCACTCCCGGGCTATGTCGATCCTGGATGCGTTTGAGGCCGCCCACTTGGCATGCTCTACGGCCAAAGGAAGATCCTGCCCCTCCAATTCGTAGGCGGCTAAAATGTGCAGGCCCACGTTTTCCGCGTGCTCCCGGCTAAGCGATCTAAGCGCGTCTTTGTCGGATGGGGAAAGCATGTCCCACGAAAGCCCTTTGGGAAGCGGGGGCTCTTGGGGCCTAAGCCTGTCATAGGGGTTTTGCGACGGATATTTACTGCGGTCGACCTCCCCCTTTTCGGGATGGGGGCTGCGGGGGCTTT
>JAFYJT010000058.1 GCA_017537945.1 Aeriscardovia sp. | reverse complement strand
TGAAAACGCCTCGAGCACCGCGTTGTCTACGTTGCGCTGCTGCTCCGGGGTCAGGCCTCTGGGCTCCGCGTCCTCCTGCGGGGCGGCGGGGGGCGCTTCCTTTTTTTTGTGGGCCCACCCGGGCCAGATAAAGGCCGAAATCAGCACCAGGATGGCCGCCACCACTACCACTATTACAATCCTGGCCCCCATGTGCTCCCTGGGATCGGGCCTGTCCTGACTGGTTTTCATTCTAGAGAGGCCTTCCGCCCCAGCCTTAAAAAGTTCACGGCTCCCTTTCCTGACCGCCGGCTCCGCCTTCGGGCTTATAATGACTTTTCCCATTCTAATAAGGGAATTTGAAATCCATCAGGGAGGCAAATGGAAAAATGGGTGTGCCCCAAGTGCGGCTGGGAGAGCGCAAAATGGTACGGAAGGTGCCCGGAATGCGGGAATTGGGAACTGGAGGAAAAGGAAGAAGGGCCGGCTAAGAAAAAGGGCGGGGGGTTATTGGCCGCCCCCCGGCCCTCCCCCTCCCTTTCTTCCGAAGAAGAAGAGAGGATTGGGACGGGATTTGGGGAATTGGACAGGGTCCTGGGAGGGGGGATAGTGCCCGGATCCGTAATCCTTTTGGCAGGGGAGCCCGGGATTGGAAAATCCACCCTGCTCCTTCAGGCATGCTCCAAAATAGCGGAAGGGGGAAGGAAGGCGCTGTACGTTTCAGCCGAAGAATCCTACCCCCAGCTGGCGGCGAGGATGAAAAGGGTGGGGGCCTTCAACCCCGGGCTTTTCGCTTTCTACGCAAGGGAGGCCGGGCAGGCCGTGGCGGCCGCGGAAAAATTGGGCCCAAGCCTCGTGGTGTTCGACTCCATCCAGGCACTCTGCGCCTGCGGCGCATCTTCGGCCTCCCAGATAAGGGAGGCGAGTTCGGAAATAATAGAATTTTCCAAAAGGACCGGGTCGGCCTCTTTAATCGTGGGGCACGTCACAAAGGACGGGGCCATAGCCGGCCCCAGGAGCATGGAGCACATGGTGGACGTAGTCTGCCAGTTCGAAGGGGAAAACAACACCCCGCTAAGGATAGTAAGGTCCGTGAAAAACAGGTTCGGATCCACGGATGAAATAGGGTGCTTTGAAATCAAGGAAGGGGGGGTTGGGGAAGTACAGGACCCTTACGGGCTTTTTATGGCCAAAGGCGAAAGCGCGGCGCCGGGAAAGTGCGTCACTTTGGCCATGGAGGGGAAGAGGTTCTTCCCTTTGGAAATCGAAGCCCTGTGCGCCCCCAGGATGCGGGGCGAAGGTGGTCAGAGGTCGGTGGCGGTAAACGGCCTCGACTACAACAGGGTGGCCATGATTTCCGCCGCCCTCCAGCAGCACTCCAAAATATACTTGTCGGGAAGGGACCTGTACCTTTCGACTCTAGCGGGGGCCAAGACCAAGGAGCCCGGGGCGGATTTGGCCATAGCCCTGGCTTTGGCCTCGTCTTTTAAAGGCTCCCCCCTTCCGGGGGTGGCCGCCATAGGGGAAGTGTCCCTCACAGGGAAGATAAGGCCGGTAGGGATGATGGATCAGAGGATAGAAACGGCCGAAAGGCTGGGGTTTAAAACCGCGGTAGTGCCGGCCTCGCAAAAGGATCTAAAAGAAAAAGGGAAAATATCGCTTTTCAGAGCAGATAATTTAAACGACATACTGCAAATACTGAAGTAGGGTAAGGCGAAAAAATGCAAGAAAAGCCGAGCACTTTCGAGTACGGGTACAGGAGGAAGGACTACGGCCCGGACGAGCTTGTAACCGACGAGCACGGAAACCCCATAAGCCTAAAGGACGCGCTCCCCACGAAGGAGGAAATCAGGGCCTATAAAAGCAAAATCCCCCAGCTGTGCTTCTACTCCCCCAGAATTCCGGGCAACACCGGATCGGCCATAAGGCTGTGCGCGGTAACGGGCACCCTCCTGCACCTTATAGAGCCTTTGGGGTTCGACTTGAAGGACACCAAGCTGAGGCGGGCCGGGCTTGACTACCACGACATGACCCACGTCATCATCCATCCATCTTTTGAAGAGATGGCCTCTTTCTGCAAAGGAAGGATAATCGCCTTCACCGCCTCCGCCACCAAGTTCTATACCGATATTTCCTACAGGCCCACCGACATCCTCCTCTTTGGCCCCGAACCCGGCGACATCCCCGATCCTATGGAGATCATGGATTCTCCCAGGGTGGAAGAAAAAGTCAAAATCCCCATGCTCCCCTCCAGGAGGAGCCTGAACCTCGCCAGCTGCGCCGCCTTGGCTCTTTACGAAGCCTGGAGGCAGGAGGGGTTTGAAGGGGGAAAGTAAAAAAAGTGGGGGCGAGGCTTCCTTATCCCCCGCATTTTGGCATAGGGCCTATAACGGAAATTTAATCTCCGGCCCGTGGCCGGGGCAGATCCTTAAGGAGGGGGAAAGCGGAAAGGCTCTTCCCCTCCCTATCGGCTCTTTATTAGGAAAGCAGGAAAAAACCCAGGCGCAACTCTTCCGGGTTGCCTCCTAGGAGGCCCTCCCCTCTGCCTTTAAATCTTTTTAAGGCTAATAGCCGGAATTCTTATAGCCGTCCGAACGCGTGATTACGCGCTCCTCCCCGTTCTCGTCCTTTACGAACTGCACGAGGTGCCCGTCCACCGTTTTAACACCTTCCTTGCGCCTCGCCGCTTCGACCGCCTCCTGCATAATTGAGGGAACTTTCCTCCACATGAGCCTGAAATGCATAACTTTCAGCCCCGAAGGGTCGATCCCTTTAAGGTAGCGTCGCCTAAAGGAGGGGATGAGGACGGCCAGGATCATTATCAAAAGGAAGGAATAAGTAAGGATTAGGACGAAGGAGGTCCCTTGGGAAGGGGGCAGGGCGGTAGTGGGGATGAAGGATACCACGAAGGCGATAAGGGAGCAGGCGAACCCGCACACCCCCACTACCGTCTTTCCCACAATCCCCCCCGGAACGTTGTAAGTCCTGGGAAGGTCCTTGTACCTGAAGATGAGTTTGAAGTAGGAAATGTACATAAGTAGGTAGCAGACGAGGTAGACCAGGGAAGTGAGGGTGGTGGCTATAAGGAACGACATGTTCCCGCTGCTTGCGTCAAAAGTGAGCACGGCGTCCCAAATGAGAACGCATGCGAACTGAACGATGATCATGTGGGTAGGCACCCCGTACGCGTTCTCCTGGTTTATCCATTTGGGCATTAGCCCGTATTTGGCGGTGTCTTCCAGGCCTTTGGAGGGGCCTACCACCCAGGATCCTATTTCGGCCACGATCCCTAAGGCCATTAAGACGCTAAATACCCCCGCAATCCAGGTGAGGTGGGGGTTGAAGTGGCCTATGAGCGAGTCCAGGGCCTGGTACATCCCCGCATCCATGGACAAAGTCTTGGGAGGGACCGCCACAGCTACGCTCATCCCCCCCAAAGAGTCCATCACGATCGCAATCACGAACATCATGAACATCGTGAGCGGGTAGTTTCTGCTGGGGTTTTCCACTTCGTCTATATGGGTGCCGCTGGCTTCAATTCCTGCATACATCAAAATGAAGGTGGCAAAAATCGTCAGGGTCCCCAGATGGTGGAAGTCCGGAAAGAAAGTGTGGGGGGAAACGTCGATGTAGAGGTGGTTGCCCTGGCCCATATAGATAAGGGCCAAAATGAAAAGCAGGAAGCCGGGGATGAACACTCCCAGGAAGAAGCCGACTTTGGCAATCCTGGCCGTCTGCTTGGTGCCGTGAAGCTGGAGGACGTTTATGACGGCAAAAAGCCCTATCACGCAGAAGAACTTGCATACCGGGTTGGTGTTTATGACCGACCAGCCGAAAGTGGCTGCAAACATGCCTATGACGAAGTAGCACATTGTCACAAAGCCGATCGTTATCTCGAACCACTGGCAGAAAAGGGCGATATAGCCGAGCCTTTCCGAATGAAGGGCGTTTCCGACCCATCCGAAGACCCCTCCTTCGCTCCACCCTTCCACCGAAGCCATCTCGGCGGAGATGAGGGCGGTAGGGAGGAACCAGAAGACCCCCCCTATGATGGCAAAGAATACGCAAGCGAAGCCGGCCGTAGCCAGGCTTGGGAACTCGTAAACGGTCATCACCATAGAGGCCGTCATGGAGAAGAAACCGAAAAGCGTCAGCTTTTTCTTCAGTTGAGCGTTCATTAACCTAAAATTTCCTTTACCATTGAATTGGATAGACGGCGCCTGGCAGCGCCCTTCCGCCCGGTAGGTAGCAAATTATCCATAATATGTATTTTTTATTTTTTTTCAATACTCTGTTTTTGCATAAATAAGCCTATGAAATATGAAATCTGTTAGGGGTGTGAACGTAAAATAAAGCGTATGAGAGACAATCGCCCTGAAAATCCCACCGCAAAGCCGGCCAGGAGGGTAGTGGCCCTTCTTATCGCCTACATTGTGCTTTGCATTGCAGGCGGGATGACGATGACGGGCTTTTTTGCGCCCGCTTTGGTGGACCTGGACAAGGCCGTCAAAAAGTCCTCCTTCTCTTTGCAGGGAGAAAACGTGAGCCTGAACCTTACCGATCTCCCCCAGCAGTCCAGGATGTACTCCTCCGACGGGAAGCTGATAGCGCAGTTCTATACCCAAAACCGCATAGTGGTGGCGCTTAAAAACATCTCCCCCTGGATGCAGAAGGCCATGGTGGCCAGGGAGGATCACAACTTCCTTACCGAAACGGGCATCGACCCAAAGGGCATAGCCAGGGCGTTTGTAGAGACTTTCATCAAGCACGGCCCCAGGGAGGGCGGATCTACCCTCACGCAGCAGTACGTTAAAAACGCCCTGATAGACGAGGCGATGGAAGAAAACGACCCCATAGCCGCTTACCACGCCAGGGCCGACACCATCACAAGGAAGCTTCGCGAAATGCTCATAGCCCAGGAGCTTAACGAGCATTACAACAAGGCTGAAATCCTGCAGGGCTACTTAAACATCGCCCAATACGGGATAAACATATACGGGGTGGAAGTGGCCGCCGAATCGTACTTCGGAATCCACGCCAACCAGCTGGATCTAAGCCAGTCGGCCCTCATAGCCTCTATTACGAAAGACCCTTCGGCCTACGATCCCCTTTACCATCCTTTGGTGGCCCAGCAGCAGAGGAACCTCGTGCTCCATCAAATGGTGCAGTACGGCTTTGCCACCCAGGCCGAAGCCCAGGCCGCTGAAGCCATCCCCGTAAAAAGCATGCTGCATCCCAAGACTTATCCGATAGGGTGCAACGACATAGGGATAATGGGGTACGCCTGCGACTACACCGTCCGGGACATCCTCATGGATTCTCAGCTCGGCCCCACGGTGGAGTCGAGAAGAAAGCTCCTCTATGAAGGGGGCCTGAAAATATACACCACCTTCAGCGAGGCGGCCGAGCAGGCGGCCTTCAACGCCCAGACCAAATACATCGCGCCCAACAATCCCCAGGGCATCATAATAGCTACTGCCTCCGTGCAGCCCGGGACCGGGAAGATCATAGAGGTGCAGCAAAACAAGATCTACAACGTCGACGGCAACGCGGGTCCGCAGTACACCGCCCTCGACTACTCTGTAGATCAGGCGGAGGGCGGAGGCACGGGATTTGGAATAGGCTCGTCCTTCAAGCCTATAAACATGGTGGCCTGGCTCCAGGCGGGGCATAAGATTACCCAGGAGCTCGACACTTATACGGTCTATCCTGTGGATTCCATTCCCTGCGCCCAAAAGACGGGGGCGATGTGGAATCTGACGAACGCGGAAGGCGGCACTTTGACCCCGGAGTCGCCGCTCCACGCCCTGATTTGGTCCCACAACACCCCCCAGGCCTCGATGGCGCAGATAGTAGGCCTATGCGCGATAGCGAATGCCGCCACGGAGCTGGGGTACCATAACGCGGCCACGGCCACAAGCAACATACACGACACGATCACTCCCACTATGATCATCGGGACCCTGGGGGTTTCGCCTCTGACCATGGCCAACGTGTACGCCACCATAGCCGCCAACGGGGTGGAATGCACGCCGATAGCCATCAACAAGATCATCAATGCCGACGGAAAGGACCTCCCCGTGCCCCCGGCCTACTGCCACCAGGCAATAAGCAAGGAAGTGGCAAACACGGTGGCCTTCGCCATGAACCTTGACATCACAAAAGGCATAGCCTATTTGGAGCAGATACCGGGCAGGAAGACCTTCGGAAAATCAGGGACGAACCAGGACGGCTCTTTGGCCGACGGGGCGTTCGTCCCGCAAATGGCCACTTTCACCATCTCCGCCCAGCCCCAGCACCCCAGCCAGCTGCCTTACTGCATAACCGGAAACTCCCTCGTCTGGTCGGCTACCAGCGGGTACGGGACTTACTGCAAGACGCAGTGGTACGGGGAAATGTACCTTATTCGCTCCCTTGAAGACTACATGTCTACATACCTGAAGGAAGCCAAGATACCGGTGGACGACAATTACGGGACTCCGGATCCGAACATGGTGGACCTCCCGCTGGCGCCCTACCAATGGGAGAACCAGGCAGAAAACCTGTTCGGGACCCATATTGCGCCAATGAAGCCTATAGACGCATGGGGGCAGTAAGCCCCGGGGTTCTTAAAACCGCTGCAGGATTTCCCGGCAGCGGTTTTTTAGTTTGCGTTGGAGTTTATTCGGGCCCGTTTTGATGCCGGCAAATTAGGGGCTAAGCCAAGGGGCAGCCCCAGGGCGGAAAGCAAGGCGCAACCCTTTAAACAAGTAACTTGCCCCGGACGGCAATGGGAAGGGGCAGGAGGGAGTAAACTATGGCAGATCCCCCTTGCTTAATGCTTTAAAAAGAAGGTTGGCGCAAATATTCTAAAAATTAGACAGTTTTACGAATGAAGGGGGACGGGGATGGAGAATAAAGAAAGCGAAGAGGATGTAAAGCATATAAAGATTACGCCCGCCATTGAAAGAACATGGAAGCCTGAACACATGTTGATGGAAAGGTCCATAACCGACAATCGGGTGGATCCCAAGACCGGAAAGCGCGTTAAAGGTACAGGCAAACGCCCTGACTACATACTTGTGGAGCCTATGAACTACCCCATAGCCGTGGTGGAGGCCAAAAGTCGGGAGTACGGGGTCTCTTACGGCATGCAGCAGGCAAAGAAATACGCCCAAATTCTCGACGCCCCTTTTGCCTACAGCTCCAACGGGGAAGCTTTTCAAGAGTACGATTCTTTTACCGGGGAGGAGAGGACGATCCCCTTGTCCGCCTTCCCCTCTCCTGAGGAACTTGTAAAGCGGAGGGAGAGTGAGGAAAATGGGGGAGAAGGGCTGAGCGAAAAGGAAAAGGAGATCCGAAGGCAGCCCTACTACACCAGCCAGACCACCAATTCCCCGCGCTACTACCAGCAAAACGCCGTAAACCGCGTTCTGGACGCCATAGCCCGCGGGAAAAGCCGCCTGCTTTTGGTGATGGCTACAGGCACGGGCAAAACCTATACGGCCTTCCAGATTGCATACAGGCTGCTAAAAAGCGGGATGAAGAAAAGGGCGCTGTACTTGGCCGACAGGAACGTGCTGGTGGACCAATCCATCAGCGGCGACTTCCTCCCCCTTAAAGAGGTAACGCACAAAATCGACGTATCCAAAGAAAAGCCCGAGGCCCTCAACTCCTACCAAGTCTATTTCTCCCTCTACCAGCAGCTGGCGGATCGCGGCGGGGAGGAAGAAAACGAGAAGGCCACCCTCGAAAGGCTAAGAAGCCTGTTCAGGCCTGACTTTTTCGACCTGGTGATAGTGGACGAATGCCACCGGGGATCGGCGGAAAAGGACAGCAGCTGGAGGAAAATACTCGATTACTTTTCATCTGCCACGCAAATCGGCATGACTGCCACCCCAAAGGAGACGCAGGAAGTGTCGACTATCGACTACTTTGGGGATCCCGTTTATTCCTACAGCCTGAAATCCGGAATCGAAGACGGCTTTCTGGCCCCTTTCAAAGTTATAAGCGTGGATACCAATATAGGAGACGGCTGGCGCCCCTGCAAGGGCCAGGTGGATGCGGACGGGAAGGAAATAGAAGACCGGATCTACAATAACGACGACTATGACTACAATATCGTCATTGAAGATCGAACCAACGAAGTGGCGCAAAAAATTACAGAGTATCTGAAAGATACGGACCGCATGCAAAAAACAATCGTCTTTTGCGCCACCGAAGAGCACGCCGAAAGGATGCGGATTGCACTTTCAAACCTGAATAAAGACATGGTGAAGGAAAATCCGGACTACGTGGTGCGCATCACAGGAAGCGACTCGTACGGCAAAAGCAAGCTGGACTACTTTATTTCAGTGGATTCCAAATACCCCGTAATAGCCACCACTTCCAAACTCCTGTCTACGGGGGTGGACTGCAAGACGGTAAGGCTTATCGTTTTAGACGAAAAAATTAACTCCATGACGGAGTTCAAGCAAATAATCGGGCGCGGCACCCGGATACGGGAAGATGCGGGCAAGCTTTCTTTTACGGTCATGGATTTTCGCAACGTCACGCGCCACTTTGCAGATCCGGATTGGGACGGTCCCCTGGTGCAGGATGAAGATTACGGCAAGGCAATAAAGATCGCGGAAAAACGGCATGAAGACAAAGCCCCTAAAGCTTCTTCGCGCAAGCCCATGCAGGTAGTGGACAGGGACGGGTGCAGAGTCAACATAACAGGAGAGAGGGTGTCGTATTACGATCCTTCCGGAAAGCTGCTGCGCTGCTGCAGCATCACAGACTACACGAAAGATACCATTGCCGGAAGGTATCCGATTTTAAAGGATTTTATAAATTATTGGACTTCCCTGGAAAAGAAGGAGGCAATCCGCTCCCTTCTTGCAAAAGAAGGTATAGATTTGGAAGCGTTGAAGGCTGAAGCGGGGATGGGGGACGTGGACGACTTTGACTTCATATGCCACCTGGCTTACGACCAAAAGCCGCTCACGCGCAGGGAAAGGGCCGGAAAAGCCAGGAGGAGCGGCTTTATGGCCAAGTACTCCCCTGAAGCCCAAAGGGTGCTGAACGCCCTCATAGACAAGTACGCGGACATGGGGATAGAAGAGATAGAGGATCGGCGTATATTGGAAGCCGACCCGTTCACGCAGTTTGGAAGCCTTATCCAGATAGCAAACTATTTTGGAGGCGGAAGCGGGTACAAAAAAGCATTTAAGGAGCTCGAAGATGCAATTTATACCAAGGCGGAATAAGAAATGAATAATTTGTCTACGTTTGTCAAAAGGCTGCGGGACATCATGCGGCAGGACGCGGGCATAAACGGCGACGCGCAGCGCATCGAGCAAATAGCATGGATGCTTTTCCTGAAAGTGTACGACCAGAAGGAAGAGGAATGGGAATTTCTGGACGAAGGGTACAGGTCCATTATTCCTCAGGAGTTCAGATGGAGGAACTGGGCGGCGGACGATCCCCGGGGGAAAGTCCTTACTGGAGGCGCGCTTCTTGATTTTGTGAACAACAGGCTTTTTCCCGCATTGAAAGGGCTGGAGGTTACGCCCGAGACCCCGATCAGGAAGGCCATCGTAAAGACGACTTTTGAAGACGCCAACAACTATATGAAAGACGGCGTCCTTTTAAGGCAGGTAGCCAACGTCATCGATGGGGTCAATTTGGAAGACAGGGGGGAAAGCCGCGCTTTTGCCGAAATCTACGAATCGATTTTAAAAGAATTGCAAAGCGCGGGATCGGCCGGGGAATTTTACACCCCAAGGGCAGTCACCGATTTTGTAGCGGAAATGATGCATCCGAAACTCGGGGAAAGGATGGCCGATTTTGCCTGCGGGACAGGGGGATTCCTCACATCCTGGCTCAAAGCCCTTCCTCCTACGGAGAGCACGGAGGATCGCAAAGACTATAACGACGCCGTTTACGGAATTGAGAAAAAGCAGTTCCCCTTTATGCTCTGCGTCACCAACCTTCTCTTGCATGGCCTGGACAATCCTAGGGTATACCATGAAAACTCCTTGTTGCATAACGTGCTTGACTACACGGAAAAGGACAGGTTCGATGCGATTTTGATGAACCCTCCTTATGGGGGAAGCGAAAAAGAGGATGTAAAGAACTATTTCCCGCCCGATCTTGCCAGTTCGGAAACGGCGGATCTGTTTATGTCGGTAATAATGTACAGGCTTAAGAGCACTGGAAGGGCGGCAGTCATCCTTCCTGACGGATTCCTTTTTGGCTCCGACAACATAAAAGTAAATATTAAAAAGAAGCTCCTTAACGAGTTCGATCTCCATACCGTAATCAGACTGCCTGGAAGCGTGTTTTCCCCTTACACGAGCATTGCAACAAACATCTTGTTCTTCGATGCGGGGCATCCTACAGAAAAGACTTATTTTTACCGCCTCGATATGCCTGAAGGGTATAAGCACTTTAGCAAAACAAAGCCAATGCAGCTCGAACACTTCGATCCCGTAAAGAAGTGGTGGAACAACCGGGAACCCATATCCATAGACGGATTTGACAAATCCAGGTGCTTCTCAAGGAAAGAGTTGGAAGAGGATTTGGGGTATAACCTGGATCAATGCGGATACCCCCATGAAGAAGATGAAATCCTTCCCCCTATGGAACTAATGCAACGCTACCAGAAGGAACGTGCTATTAAAAACGAAGAAATCAGTTCCATATTGGAGGAAATTGCTAAAAAACTCGAAGGTGAATAGAGATGACACCGCAGGAACTACGCGATAGCCTATTGCAATCTGCATTTTCGGGAAGCATAGCTTCCAGGACTGGAACGATCGAGGGTGGAAATAAAGGACACAATAAAGATCCGCTGATACCGGGAAAAATCAGCCCCTTTGATATACCAGAAAGCTGGAAGTGGACTACTCTGGGGTCATGTTGCCAAATGCAGACAGGCAATAGCATATCTTCAAATGAGAAAAAGTCGAAATACGAGGGGTTAAGGGAGGGACATGACTATATAGGAACAAAAGATGTTTCCTTTGCACATACCCTTAATTACAACAATGGAATTCGCATTCCTTTCACAAACACTGATTTCAAGCTTGCACCCAAAGGGAGCGTGCTTATGTGCGTTGAAGGCGGAAGCGCAGGAAGAAAAATTGCGATTACAGATCGAGACGTGTGTTTTGGAAATAAGCTTTGCATGTTCAAGACTGTCAATGAAGATCTGTATAATTCATGGATTTATTTTTATTTGCAAAGTCCAGAATTCAAAAAGCTATTTTCGAAGAATATGACGGGAATTATTGGTGGAGTTAGTATTAAGAAATTAAAAAATATTCCCATTCCAATTGCTCCTCGGGGAGAGCAAGATTACATCATATCTAAAATAGAGGAATTGATTCCCCTCTGTGATCGCTATGAAAAAGCGTATGACTATCTTCAGACCCTCGATTCCCGCTTCCCTTCGGACATCCGAAAGTCCATCCTCCAAGAGGCCATCCAGGGAAGGCTCGTAGAGCAGAGGCCAGAAGAAGGGACGGGGGAGGAGCTGTACTGTCGGATAGAGGAAGAAAAGGAAAGGCTGGTTAAAGAAGGGAAGGTAAAGAAGGAGAAGCCCCTGCCTGAAGTAAAGCCTGAAGAAGAGCCGTTCGAGATACCGGGGAGTTGGAAGTGGGTGAGGCTGGGGGAAATAGTAAATATTAAAATGGGCCAGTCGCCTCGTGGTAGCTCCGTTTCGAAAAACGGGGACGGGATTGAATTTCACCAAGGAAAAGTGCTTTTCGGAAAAAAGTATATAGGCAAGTCCCTGCAAAAAACTTCTTCGCCTACTACGCTGGCAGAACCAAATTCAGTCTTATTGTCCGTCCGGGCTCCTGTAGGGAAGGTAAATATCGCTAACAGATCAATATGCATCGGCAGGGGGCTGGCTTCCCTTTCCTGCCTTTCAGGCGTAAGGGGGGATTTTATTTATTACCTTCTATCTGCTTACGAAGATGTCTTCTCCAAACAGGCAACGGGCACTACTTTTACGGAAATTGGCCGAAAGGTAATAGCGGATCAGCTAGTTCCTCTGCCTCCTACAGGAGAACAAAAGAGGATTGCTTCAAAGCTTGAGGAGCTAATGCCCTTGCTTGACCGTTTCCAGGAGAAAGGCAAAGCCTAAACTACTTCGGCTCATTTCCCAACTGCTTGCAGAGGGGAAGTATGTGTTTAATTCTCTTTGCGATCCTGTCTTGTTCTTTTAATGGTGGCAGTGGGATCAAAGTTTCTGCTATGTTATTCAGCACCCAATTTTTATTTCCCACTCCCCGCGTATGTTGGGAAGCCTGAATTTGAACTAATGGACTCTTGAGAAGATAATATAGAAATTCTTCATTAATAAAATAATGATTATATTTTAGTAACGCAACACTAACAAACAAACTAAATTGCTCGTTAGTATCTACAATAGCCGGAATGCCTGTTGTTCCAACCTTTGAAAGTAACATATCCCCTTTAGCTGGATTACACCTTTTACACAGTTCTTCATGCTCAGATTGAGTTATAAATTTCGCATTGTCAAATTTTAATATCCCACTGCTAATATCCTTTACAGATATAAATCTCACACCACTGGAGGAATACTTTGGAGTTCTGTGAGTTCCATCTGTAAGTTGCCACACTATTTCCCCCAGCCTCACCCACTTCCAACTCCCCGGTATCTCGAACGGCTCTTCTTCAGGCTTTACTTCAGGCAGGG
>JAFYJT010000057.1 GCA_017537945.1 Aeriscardovia sp. | reverse complement strand
CGAGCTTAAAAACGCCATAGACGAGTACAACAACGACAACCTTCCCGCCACTGAGTCCGGGGTTAAGAGCGCCGTTAAGGCCGCCCAGAACGTCTACAACACGGCAAATGCCGCCAACAACCCGGATTTGGATTCGGCCAACAACACTTTTTCCACAAACGCCGGAAACGCGGAAACCGCCGCGGGAAGCGCCTCGGAGCCTTCAAGCATCCTGGGCAAGGCCTCCTCCGCCGCCGCCAACGCCCAAAAGCAGCTTGAAAACGTGGAAAACAAGCTCAAAGCCCTTTACGACGATTCTGCATCCCCCGCCTCCGGGACCCTCGTTACCGACGCCCAAAACTTCGATTCATGGGCCCATAGCTGGATTAAGGCCAATTGGCCCGGCTCTGGCAACCTTGAGGATTATTCAAACCAGCTTGAGGGCCTAATCCAAGACATAACGGAGTGGGAGGCGGATGGGAGCCTGACGGTGGCTTCCGGAAAGCAAGCGGAGGCCGACACGGTGGTAAGGAACCTTAAGATAGTGCAGCAGGGCCTGGCTTCGATCCATACCCTTATGGCAAATTGCGACACCGCCTCCATGCCCCCCGACGAAGCGTGGAGCACCGCATGGAAGTACGGCCTCATGGGGCTTAACGGCGAGTTCCGCACCCTCCACAATTTCTTGCAGAATTCGTACCCCCTGGAGGAGGGGCGCACATCGACCGTGCCCGAAGGGGTGGGCACCCCTTACGGCGGGACCGAGTACGACGAATGGCCGGCGCAAAACCCCTTCGAAGGCTCCAAAGCCAATACGCTGTGGAGCAATATCGAAAACGTAAACAACTCCTTCCGGTCCAACCTGCCCCGAATGCTCGAGCCCAGCGCCGAGCCATGGGAGCAGGACTACTCCAACTACAAATACCTTCAGTCCGTAGAGCCCTACGCCCAGCAGATTTCCCAGGACGCTTCCCAGGCCCTTTCCTACGCCCAGGCCGCCGCGGCGAAAGTCTCCGCCGCCAAGGCATTGGCGGAAGGAAACACCGGGGACGCCGCTTCCGACAGCCTCGCCGCGGCCCAGGCCGAGCAGGACATACAGGACGCCCTTCAGGATGTGGCGCAGGCAAACGGCATGGGAAGCCAAATAACTTCGGCCATGAATAAGGCCTTTTCAGAATACGAGAGCGCCACTTCCTCCTCCCCTTCTGTGAAAATCGACGGCTCTACCGTAAGCATTCCCCAGGCTACGGACGAAGGCCCCCTCTACGCCCAAAAGGTCATCTCCCAAGTCCAAGGCGATTTTGAAAACGAAACGGCCAGCGCCAACCAGGCGCTTTCCGGATCCGCTTCAGGCACGGGAAGCGGAGGGCTCCTTGGGGACGCCAAAGCCTGGCAGAAAGCCATAGTCACCCAAAACGTCTTTAACGACGCCCAAAAGGCCTACAACGACGTTTCAAAGGTAGAGCAGGACCTTAAGAACGTGGAGGCATCCCCCAACCCCGGGGCGGCCATCAACGGATTAAAGCAGCTCCAGAGCGACCTTACGCCCCTTATAAACAGCACGCAAAACGCCATAGACGGCATGGAGCAGGGCTCCAAGGCCCTCGGATCCGACTCCCCCTACACCCAGGGGGACGTTTCCGGCGCCCAAACCCCCCTGAACGACGCCCTTCCCCTTTCTTCGGCCTCCAATGCCGACAACCCCATCCAAAAGGCCATAGGTAACGGAAATGTTTACAACATCGCCCACCCGATAGTAGTAGGCCTCAACCACCTCCAGCCGACCGTGCACACCCTTATAGGCCAGGGAAGCGAGCCGGGATTGAGCCAAAAGATACTGGGGCTCCCCTGGCAGGAGGCGCACGTTTTGCCTTCTTTGGAGTCGACGCCTTCTCAGGCTGATCCCCCCCTCCCACAATCCGACCCTTCCCCTGGGGCCTCAGCGGAAGGTGCATCCGTCAAAGAAGCCTCTTTTCTCCTCCAAGCTCCTCCGGCCGCTGAAAATCAGCCTCGCGCCATAAAACCTGCAGCATCCGATCTTGCTACTACAGGATCCAGCGTAGAAGGGGCTGCGATAGGAGCGGCCGTCCTTCTGGCCGCCGGGGTGGCTGCCGAGCTTTTGAAGAAGAAGGGGGCGAAGAGAAACAGGTAGGCTTTAAACTCCGGAGTCGGGCCCGGCCGTGCTGCCGGGTTTTTATTTAGCCGGCTGGATTTTTCAGTATGCCCTTCGCGGGAAGCGAACCAAAGGCAAAGCTCCAAGGTTACGTTCCGGAGGATATGCCCTATTGCTGCCCTTTGGACCGCAAAGCCGTCATGCCCATTGCAGGATTTCAATGCGGCAAAATGCGGATAAGCTTCCATCTTTCCCCCTTCAGGGGCGCTTTTGGGGCGCGGAACGCGGAAAAATAAAAACCGGAGCGCCTCATGCTTTTGCCTTTGAAGCTGAGGCTCAAACGCCGTTAGGCAGGATTCTTTCCGCTTTCTTCTAAAACGTGCAAAGGTCTGCCCTCTTGTCGAAATTGCAGTCTTCGCCAGTTTAAAAATGGGGGAGGGAAGGGGGAACCTTTAAAGCCCTCGCCGGATTTTCCCGGCATAACGGCCTTCGGGGGAAAACTTCAACTTTCGGGCCATCTTTCAATCTTCCCCGACTTTATCCCGCCTAGATTTGCTTCCGGGACGCTTGCAGCCAAAGCCTCATAAAGATGCTTTGGCTTCCAATGCGGGAAATGAAAATAATGCGCCTTATAAGGCCGAAACGAACTGGATTTGAATGGAAAAAGGAAAGAAGGAACGAAGTTTTTGCCATTATAGGTTAAATTCTGACATTTTTTATACGCGGTAGGAATGATTATTTGCTAAAATGCAACAGTATATCATAATATGTGTGATTTTAGTAAGTTAATTAAAGGAGATCCGAGTGACGAAAAAGCGCCATGCCAAGCCCAGCAGGGCAAACCAGAAGATAGGCGCGGCCGTAATCGCAGGGGCGGCGGGCCTTGGAACCATGTTTTCCATGGTGCCCGCCTCCTTTGCCGACGCCCTTCCCTCCAACCATGAAACCCAGAACTCTTCAAGCAGGGTATCTTCCTACGCCCAAAAGCTTTCGGGGCTCTACGGGGCCAAGGCCGTTCTGCAGGCCGCGGATTCTTCTTTGGGCTCTTTGGCTTTGGATGCCACCGGCTACCAGACCCAGG
>JAFYJT010000056.1 GCA_017537945.1 Aeriscardovia sp. | reverse complement strand
CGAGCTTAAAAACGCCATAGACGAGTACAACAACGACAACCTTCCCGCCACTGAGTCCGGGGTTAAGAGCGCCGTTAAGGCCGCCCAGAACGTCTACAACACGGCAAATGCCGCCAACAACCCGGATTTGGATTCGGCCAATAATGCCTTTGAGAGCAATGCCGCAAGCTCTGCCGGCGCCGCTTCCGAAGCCTCCAACGCTTTCAGCCTCATAGCCCAGCAGGCATCGGAGCGCCTTAGCGGCATCCAAAATGAGCTCGAAGGCCTCTACAACGATTCGTCCTCCCCGGCTACAGGGAGCCTCGTCACGGATGCAAAAAATTTCGATTCATGGGCCCATAGCTGGATTACGGCCGCCAATGGAGGAGGTGCGGGTTACGCAAACTACTTAGATCAGCTTAATGCGGTAATTGCAGACATACCCATGTGGGAAAACCACGGCACCCTTACGGTTTACAATTCGGCGGATGCGTCCACCATCCTAAACAACCTGAAAATAATGAGGGCGAGCGTGGAAACCTTGCAAAGCCTCATGGAAAATTGCAATACGGCCTCCATGAGCCCCGACCAGGCCTTCTCTGCCGCGCGCAAGGACGCTTTGGCGCAGGATTCCGCCTTCCGGCAGCTTCAGGAATTTATATTGCGCTCCTCTCCCATCGCCCATGGCGGGGGCGCAGGATCCGTTCCAGGCAGCGTAGCCCAATACGGGGGGACGGAATATAAGGCGTGGCCTGACGGCAATCCCTTTGGAGGGTACAACGCTTCGTATATATGGCAACTTCTGGGCGGCATCCAGAGCACTTTTCTAGGCAAGTCGCCGGCATACGAAAACCCCCCTGCAGGCTGGGAGCAGGACTACGCCAATTACAAGTACCTGCAGTCGGTAGAGCCCTACGCCAAGCAGATTTCCCAGGACGCTGACCAGGCCTACGCCAAGGCCCAGGACGCGGCGGAAAAGATTGCATCCGCCAAGGAGCTGGCTGCGCAAAACGCCGGGGGCGCCGCCTCCGACAGCCTCGCCGCCGCCCAGGCCAAGCAGGACGTCCAGGACGCTTTGCAGGACACCGCCCAGGCAAACGCCCTGGAAGGGGAAATAATAACGGCTATGGGGGGCGCCGAAAGCGAATACGCCTCCGCCTCCCGATCCTTGCCTTCGGTTACGATCGGCGGGTCTGCAATAGATCTTCCAAGCGCGGCAAATGAGGGCCCCCTCTACTCCGGCTCGGACGCTTCCAGCATCCAAAGCGCCTTCAAAAGCGCTATAAGCCAGCTTGACCAGATCCTTTCAGGCTCCACCTCCGGCACTGGGGACGGCGGACTTCTCGGAGACGCTACGGCCTGGCAAAAAGCCATCGTCACACAAAACGTCTTCGACAACGCCCAAAAGGCCTATAACGGCATTCAAAATGTGGAGCAGGATTTGAAGGAGGTTAAAGCCGCCCCAAATCCTGGAAATGCCATAAGCGGCCTAAAGCAGTTGCAAAAAGACCTTGGCCCCCTGATAAGCAGCACCCAGAGCGCCATAAAAAGCATGGAAGAAGCGGCCAGATCCCTTGGGAGCTCCTCCCCCTACGCCCGGGATGCCCCTACAAAAGGGGATTTGGCTTCAGGCGCGCCTGATTCAATCCAAAAAGCCATAAGTAACGGCGAGGTTTACAATTCCGTCCGCCCCATTGCGGCCGCCCTCGACAGCCTTCAGCCTGCTGCCAACGCCCTTATAGGCCAGGGAAGCGAACCGGGATTGAGCCAAAAAATCCTGGCCCTCCCCTTCAGGGAGGCTTCCCCCTCCGCCCCTATGCCTCTATCTTCCACGCCCTCTCCAAAAGCCGCTTCCCCTCAGGCGCCCTTGCCGCTTTCGCATTTTGCCCCCTCCCAGGAAGCTTTAACGCAGCAAGCGGCCCTCCAGGGAGGCTTTTCTTGGCCTAAGCGCCTTTCGGGAGGGGTCTCGGGGGCCGAGCCCGAGCAACGAGAAGCCGTGCTTGCCACCACAGGATCGGACGCGGCCGCCGCTGCAATCGGCGCTGCCGTCCTCCTGGCCGCAGGCGCGGCGGCCCAGATTTTGAAAAAGAAAGAAGGGAAAACGGAAAAATAAATTTTAAAGCGGTTTAGGCCCGGCCCCTGCCGGGCCTTTTGCTTCCAGGCTTGGAATCCGGCCGGGGCGCTTTTTCCGGAAAAAAACAATAAAAAGTGGGCTCGAGGGGAATTGAACCCCCAACCTCCTGTTCCGGAGACAGACGCTCTATCCTTTGAGCTACGAGCCCGCTTTTAATATTCTAATACAGCAGGTTCGCAAGCTTCATCCTCGCCGTTTTCGCCCTCGGATCGGAAGGGGGGAGCATCCCCAAAAAGCACAAAAGCCTCTCTTTGGCCTTGCCCTCCGGATCGTTGCCGGATGCGATGCAGTCCAGAAGGCGTCCTATTCCGTCTTCGACATGGCCCTCGTAAAAGTCCAAATCCGCCACTTCGAGCTGGGATGAAAGATCTGAAGGATCCTCTGCGGCTTTCTTCCTTGCCAAAGCGGAATCCGTCTTTTTTACCCGGGCTATAAGCTCGGCCTTTTGGGCTTTGTCTTCAGCCTCCTTGTCTCCGGGCCTTTCTTCGGCGATCTTTTTGTAGGCCTCGGCGGCCTGATCGAACTTCCCTTCGGAGGAAAGCTTTTCGGCTTCAGAATAGGGGCTTTCTTTTTCTTCGGCTTTCTCCCCCGCCTTCTTAATCCTCCCCATCATAGGCGCGTTTCCTTTTACCCCTTCTTGGGCCGCGGCCTCTAATGCCGCTTCCACGCTGCCTTTTGCTAGTTCCGGCAGCTGGGAAGCGTCGATATCGAGCGGGCCTTCAAAGAGCGGGAGGAGCTTTCCTTTGATCATGGCAAAAAGCGCCGGGAGGGTGGAAGGATCCAGTGCCGCGGCTTCGGCGGGATCCTGGGAAGCGTCTATCCTCAAAAGCTGCACCTTCCCTTTTTCCTTTTCCACCGCCCTGGCCAAATCGTTTGCAAGCCCCTTCCCTTCTTCCCCATAAATTAGAAGGAGGATGGGGTAGGTTGCGGAAGCGGGCGCGTAAGACTCGACGGAAGAAAAGGAAACGTCCAGGACGTAGGAAAAGCCCTCCTCCCCTTTTCGCCCCGAAGCGGCTTCCGCCTTTTGGGCGTTTCGGGCCTTTATTGCCGACAAGTCTACGGCCCCGGCCAAAGATATCCCTATTTTTTCATTTTGCCTGTTTTCTTCGCTTTCATTCATAGGATTTCCTTTAACTCGCTTTTACGGAGACAGGTTCCCTTTCTGCCCCCAACACTTCAATTTTCGTACCTTTTGAGGAAGAAGGTATGAATAACGCGACCACGTTCACGTATTTTGCCGTAAGGAACTGGGAGGGCTTGGAAGAAGAGAACAGGGCTTTTTCCGCGCTCGTGGCCGGCTTGGCCGTGCCGCCCTTGCCGGCGTTCCTGGTCCAGACCGAATTGATCTGGACGATTACAAGATCCCCGCTTTCGAGCTTGAGTATCTTGGCCGAAGAATACTGGGGGGAAAAGGCCTCCTTCTGGCTCCCTTTGGAGGCTGAGAGGGCGGAAGAAAACTCGGATCTGAGCTCCTGCACCTCCAAATAGAGGTCCCCGGTTTCAAAGGAATGGAGGTGGGGCGACTTTTCCCCTTCTTCCAGCACGTTCGCGTACCAGGAAACGGCCTCCTGGGGGGTGGCTATCAGCCCCGCGTCCAATTGGTCGCCGAATTTTATCCGTTTTTCGCCCGAGGCCTTGAAGGGGAGCTGGGCTCCTGGGAAGAGCACCACTTCCGACCAGAGCTTGTAGTTCGATCTGGGGGAAGGCTGGGTAAAAGTCAAAACCCTTTGCGAATACTGGTTTCCGGTAGGCTCGCTAAGCACCGTAATGGATCTAGGCCAAAGGCAGGAAGAAGGGAGGAAGACGGCGGAGGCGGCGTAAGGGATGACCATGTCTTCGTTAGGCTGCCCAGTGGCGTTCGCCACTTTCATCTGGCTTTCCCTTATGGAGAGCTCCGGGCCTGCAAGCAGGGAGGGGAGGAGGGAAAATCCGGAATTGCCTGCGGCTTGAAGGCCCGAAATTATCCTTTCCTCCGCGTTTTTCCGCGTGCTTTCCGTTACGCACGCCTCCTGCCCGCCCTTGGGGGGGACCGGCTCTTCTACCATCGAATCCCCGCATCCGGCCAGGAGCGGGAAGAGGAGGAGGGAAAGGAGGAAGGCGAAAAAAGCTTTAGGCTTTCTTTTCATGCTTCTTTTCCCCCCTCTTTTCCTCTTTCAGCCTTTCAAAATAAGCCCCCAGGTCTTCGCCCTTCGGGTGCAGCTGGACTTGATCTTGGGATCCCGGCTTGGCCAGCAGGTTGACGCTGCTTTTGTCCACTATCGCCGGCCCCTTCTTTTTTGAAGCCGGATCGCTTTCTTTGGAGGAAGTTACGGAAAACACGGTCCCGGCCGCCAGGGGCGAAGAAGCCACGGGGAAGGAAGGGGGCTCGGATCCGAAAAGGGAGGGCTTTAGGGCCTTCGGATCCTCTTCGAGGGCTACCTGCATGCCCCGCAAAGCGGAAAGGTCCATTACTTGCGTGCTTACTTCGTCCTCCTCGGTTTTCTCCCTTATCTTAAATATTTTCGTGCTTTTCACGGTGCGGGGCAAAACCCTGGCTTTGCGCTTTTCGGCGGCCAGCTGGTCTTGGGCCCAGCGCGGAGAAGGGGCCGGAGTTTGAGGCGAAGGGAGGGGGGACGGGGGCTCTTTGGATCCGATCTCCTTCAGCCTGGAAAATTCCAGGCTCACCGCCGCCAGAAGGAGGGAAACGCACCCCAAAAAGGCGTAAGGGGCGGTGAGGTTTGCAATTTTCACCCTTTTCCACCCCAAAACCAGGTCCACGTTCCTTTGCGCCGGGTTGAAAAGGATGAGGGACTGATCCGGCCCGGGCTCCCACTCAAAATCCGGCTGCCGGCCGCAGTCCACTTTTTCCCACATGTCGCTGTCCTGGAAAGGGACCGGATCCTTGTCGGGATAACTCTGGGAGCCGGACAAAGGGCGGCTCCTCAGGTTCTTCCAGGAAGAAAGCCCGTTTATCTGCACGTAGGGGCTGGAGCCTACCCAGCCTTGGGCGTCGGCGCTTTGGGCTATCGCTACGCATACGGGGGAGGAGGAAAAGGCCGCAACTTTTACCCGGCTCCCCGTAAGGGACAAAAGCCCGGGTACGGAGACAAGGTAGAGGCTGGAAGAGGAAAGGGAAGCCGAAATCTCGCTCCTCGACTTCCAAAGGGCCGAGGAAAAGGCGGAAAGGATGAAAAAAACGACCGCCAGGGCCGTAAAAACGGCGCTTAAAGCGGCCCGGATGATTTTGAAAGCCGAGGCCCCCTTTGGAGAGGCTTTTCCAGATGGGGGTGAATGTCTGTCCACGCTCGCCTTCGCTCTCAAAAGTTTACATTACAGCTTATTATAAATCAGATGTTTAACGTGCATATTCATAGGCCCAAGGCCGCAAAGCTGGCCCTTTCCGCCCTGGCGGCGGCGGGGATGTGCGCAGCTCTGGCCGCTTGCGGCAACGCTTCTTCCTCCTCTTCTTCCCCCCTTCCCAAATTGGAGGGGGTGAGCGCCACGGGCAAAAGCGGGCAAGAGCCCGAAGTCCATTTCAAAACTCCGATGACGATTTCGCAAAAGTCCTACTCCGTATTGATCCCCGGCACGGGAGCGCAGCTTAAAGAAGGCGAAACAGTGTGCTACCAGTACGTGGTCTACAACGCCCGGACGGGCTCCAAGATAGATTCGACCTGGAAGCAGGCCCCTTCGTGCTCCCTTACTTTGAATAATTCTTTGGACTCCGACTTCGAGCAGGCAATCGCCTCCCAGAAAATCGGGGCCTCCATCGCCTTCGGGACCCCCGGGACCCAGGAAAGCTCTTCGGCTTCCGGGGCGGCCAACAGCGGGGACGCCTACATATCCGTTATGACCCTTATGAGCGTGCTAAAGACTCTGCCGAAGGCGGAGGGGGCGAAAGTGGAAAACATCCCTTCCGACCTTCCAAAGGTTACAAGCAACCCCTCCACCGGGGAGCCCAGCCTGGACTTTAACAACTACAAGTCCGACGGCAAGTTCGTGGCCCAGACCATCATCAAAGGCTCGGGCCCAGTGGTCCCCTCTTCAGGGTCGGTCGTAGTCAAATATTCCGGCTGGGTGCTCTCCTCTAAAAAGCAGTTCCAGTCGACGTGGAGCGAGGGAAACACCACGGCCTCCTTCTCTTTGTCCAATACAATAGAAGGGTTCCAGAAGGGGCTGGCAGGCCAAACCGTAGGCTCGCAAGTCCTTCTGATAATCCCTCCGAGCATGGGGTACGGCAGCACGGCACAGAGCGGCATCCCCGCAAATTCAACTTTGGTGTTCGTGGTGGATATTTTGGGTTCGGGAGATTAGCCTACAAAAAAATCCGGCTGCGGCCGGACTTTTTTTGCGCCTTCCTCAGGATTTTTCCCCGGAGGCTTCCTCCTTGGCGCTGTCTACGGCTATCACCATTTGGTTCCGCTCAAAGGAGGCAAAGCCCCCCTGGACCGAAAAGTCCCGCTCCTCTTCGCCTTTAAGCTTCACCTCCCCTTCGGAAAGGAGGATGAAGGCCGAAGCGTGGCCGGGAAGGAAAGTGAGGCCCCCTCCCATGGCGGGCACCTCCGCCTGGGAGGCTTCCCCCTTCCAGAGGGGCCTTTCCCTCGAAACCACCGTGACTTCAAAAGTCTTTCCGGGCATTTATTCTCCGTATTCCTTCTTGATTTCGGCCCATTTTCTTTCCAAATCCTCTATGCCTCCGATGTTGGAAAAGGCCTGCTCGGGGACTTTGTCATAGTAGCCGTCGCAAATCCTGGTGAAGGCCTCTATAGTTTCGTCTGCAGGGACGTAGGATCCCTCAAGGCCGGTAAACTGCTTGGCCACGTAAAAGTTCTGGCCCAGGAACTGTTCGATCCTCCTGGCCCTCTGCACCGTGGCCTTGTCTTCCTCGCTTAATTCGTCTATCCCTATCAGGGCGATAATGTCCTGGAGCTCCCGGTTCCTCTGCAAAATGGCCTTGACCCTGTTGGCGCACTCATAGTGCTTTTCGCCTATGTAGCGGGGATCGAGTATGCGGGAAGTGGAGGAAAGGGGATCTACGGCAGGATAAATCCCCCTGGAGGCGATGTCCCTGGAAAGCTCGGTAGTGGCGTCGAGGTGGGCGAAAGTGGTAGCCGGGGCAGGATCCGTGTAGTCGTCGGCCGGGACGTAGACGGCCTGGAGGGAGGTTATGGAGTGGCCTTTGGTGGAAGTAATCCTTTCCTGCAGCTGCCCCATTTCGTCCGCCAGATTGGGCTGGTAGCCCACGGCGGAGGGCATCCGGCCCAAAAGCGTGGAAACTTCGCTCCCCGCCTGGGTGAACCTGAAGATGTTGTCTATAAAAAGGAGCACGTCCTGTCCGGCTACGTCCCTAAAGTACTCAGCCATCGTAAGGCCCGTCAAAGGGACCCTGAGCCTCGTGCCGGGAGGCTCGTCCATCTGTCCGAAAACCAGGGCGGTCTTGTCCAGGACCCCAGCCTCCGTCATCTCGCCTATAAGGTCGTTGCCTTCGCGGGTCCTTTCCCCAACCCCCGCAAACACCGACACGCCCCCGTGGTTCTGGGCCACGCGGGCTATCATTTCCTGGATGAGGACCGTTTTTCCAACCCCCGCCCCCCCGAAGAGGCCGATTTTCCCGCCCTGGACGTAGGGGGTCAAAAGGTCTATAACTTTTATCCCCGTCTCAAACATCTTGGTCTGGGATTCGAGCTGGTCGAAGGCCGGGGGCTTTCTGTGTATGGGCCACCTTTCTTTGACTTCCAACTTTTCCCCGTCCTTCAGGTTAAGAACGTCGCCCGTCACGTTGAAAACGTGGCCCAGGGTCTCTTTGCCCACCGGCACGCTGATAGGGTTTCCGGTGTTTAAAACTTTCGTACCCCTCACCAAGCCGTCCACGAGCCCCAGCGCCACAGTCCGCACCACCGAGTCTCCAAGGTGGGCTTCGACTTCAAGGACCACTTCCCTGTCAGGCTGCCCCTCGAGGAGGGGCTTTATTTTGACTTTAAGGGCCGTGTAAATGGAGGGGACGTGCCCGGGGGCGAACTCCACGTCGACGACGGTGCCCTGGACCTTCGTCACCCTTCCCCAGGCCAGGGCGTCCTCCTCTACTGCGCTTTTCTCTTCTTTTTCTTCTTCCATTTCACTTCTTCTTCTTCAGCGCGTCGGCGCTTGAGATAATCTCGGTAAGCTCCTGGGTAATCTGGGCCTGGCGCGCCTTGTTGAGGCTCACGGTCAGATCCTTTATAAGGCTCTTGGCGTTTTCGGTGGCGGCGTGCATGGCGTTCTGCCTTGAAGCCGTCTCTGAAGCCGCGCTGGAAAGGAGGCACTCGAAAATCCTGGAAGCGATATAGCGGGGCAAAAGCGCGTCCAGGGCGTCCTCGGGATCCGGCTCAAATTCGTAAAGCGGCTCGGGGGCGGAAGAATCCGCCTTTATCAGCTCTATAGGCAGGAGCCTCAGGACTTTCACCTTTTGGGACACCAAGTTTAAAAACTCCGTATAAACCAGGTAGAGCTCCCCGGCTCCGCCGTCCAAAAAGAGGGGGAGGAGGGCCTGGGCTATTTTTTCAGCCTGATCCGGGCTGGGGTTGTCGGAGTGCCCCCCCCAGCTCTTTTCCACTTTCCTCCTCGGGGAAAAATACATTTCCGCCCTTTTTCCGAACGTGAAAAGGAGGGGCTCTTTCCCCCTCTTTTCAAGTTCCCCCATCAGTTCCTCCCCTTTCCTTATGGCGTTGGAGTTGTAGGCCCCTGCCATGCCCCTGTCGGCTGAAACGAGGAAGACGGCGGATTTGGGGTTTGCCTCATCCCTCTTAAAGATCGGGTGGTCCACATCTTTGACGTGGCTGACAAGCTTTCTTGCCGCGGCATACACCGCCTCCGCGTAGGGCTTGGAAGAAAGGGCCGCGGCTTTGGCCCGGGCTATGTGGGCGGAAGCTATCATTTCCTGGGCCTGAAAGACTTTGGAAAGGGAGCGGGTGGAAGCGATCCTGCCCTTTAAAGCGAGCTGGGAGGCCATTAAGCTTGCCCCACCACCATCTTCTCCTGGTCAACTTCCCCCACGGGGCCCGCCTCCTTCGCCAGGGGCTTTCCGGTGTGGGTTATAAACCTTTTCCTGAACTCTTCCACCGCCTTTTCGAGCTCCGCTTCGGTTTCTTTGGAAAAGTTCTTGCTCGACCTGATTTCGCCCAGAATCCCGCTTTCGTCTTCAAGCCAGTCGCACAACTGGTTCGCGAAAGGCAGGACGTCTTCGAGATCCAAATCGTCGTATTTGCCGTGGGTGCCGCACCAGACCTGCACGACCTGCCTTTCCATCGCCACGGGGTGGAACTGGGGCTGCTTCAAAAGCTCCATAAGCCTGGATCCCCTTGTAAGCTCCCCCCTTGTGGCCGGGTCAAGGTCGGAAGAGAACATGGCAAAGCCCTTAAGGTCCCTGTAGCGCGCAAGGGAAATCTTGAGGGTGCCCGAAACCTTTTTCAAAGCTTTGGTCTGGGCCGCGCCCCCCACCCTTGAAACCGACCTTCCTACGTCTATTGCCGGCCTTTGCCCGGAGTTGAAAAGGTCTGACTGCAGGAAAATCTGGCCGTCGGTAATGGAAATGACGTTGGTGGGGATGTAGGCGGAGATGTCGTTGGCCTTGGTTTCGACTATAGGAAGCCCGGTCATCGAGCCCCCGCCCTTGTCGTCCGAAAGCTTGGCGCATCTTTCCAGGAGGCGGGAGTGGAGGTAGAAGACGTCCCCGGGATACGCCTCCCTCCCCGGGGGGCGGCGCAGGAGGAGGGAAATAGCCCTGTAGGCTTCAGCCTGCTTGGAAAGGTCGTCGAAAACGATGAGGACGTGCTTGCCGGCGTACATCCAGTGCTGCCCTATGGCGGATCCCGTGTAAGGGGCGATGTATTTGAACCCGGCCGAATCCGAGGCGCTGGCAGCGACTATCGTGGTGTAGGCCATGGCCCCGTTTTCTTCCAAAGAGGCCTTTACGCCGGCTATTGTCGAGCCTTTCTGGCCCACGGCCACGTAAATGCAGCGCACCTGGCGCACCGGATCCCCGCTCTCCCAGTTCTTCCTCTGGTTGATCATCGCATCGAGCGCGATCGCGGTCTTGCCTGTCTGCCTGTCTCCGATGATCAGCTGCCTTTGCCCCCGGCCTATGGGCACCATGGCGTCAATGGCCTTTATTCCGGTCTGCAAAGGCTCGTGCACGCTCTTCCTGTGGATGACGTCGGGGGCCTGGGCTTCCAGGATGCGGCTTTCGTCGCATTTGATCTCCCCCAGGCCGTCTATAGGGTGGCCCAGGGGGTCTACAACCCTTCCGAGGTACGCGTCCCCTACCGGGACCGAAAGGACCTTCCCGGTCCTTTTTACCGGCTGCCCTTCTTCGATTCCGGAAAAGTCCCCCAGGATCACGGCCCCAATTTCCTGCTCGTCCAAATTGAAGGCCAATCCCTGCACCCCCCCTTCGAAGACAAGAAGCTCGTTTGACATGCATCCGGGAAGTCCCGAGACCCTGGCTATGCCGTCCCCGGCGTTCACTACCCTTCCCACTTGTTCGCTTGGAGGGCTGGACGGGGAGTAAGAGCTGGCAAACTGTTCAAGGGCCTGCCGTATCTTTCCCGGATCTATTTTCAAATCCGTCATTTGATTTCCTTAAACTTTGATGGAAAAGGCCATCTCTTTGCGCATGGCCCCGCAAAGGGCCTTAAGCTGGGCCTGGGCGCTCATATCCGTAACTTCGGCTCCGCATCGGACTTTAAATCCCCCCACGAGCCCCGGATCCAGGATTTGGCGCAGGTGCACGGGCTTCCCCAGCTTTTTGGCGTAGGCCTCCTTTAAGTCCGAAGCCTGCCGGGCCGTGAGAGGCGAAGCCGACCTTACTTCGATTCCGGCTTCCCCCATGAAGGAGGTTATGCCCCCTATCACTTTCAAAAGCCTGCCCGAGTACCTCCCCCCTCCCTCTTCGGCGCACCTTTCTGCAAAGGCCCGGCTCTCCGGTTCAAATTCCTCCGGCAAAAGCTCCCTGCAAAGCGAAGAGCGCTTGGGGGGGCGGGCGAGCCTGTCGGAAAGGGAGCGGTCGAGGAGGGGGAAAGAAAGGGCGAGGGAGTGGAAGGCCTCCAGCTCTTCCCTTACTTTTTCAAGTTTTCCCTCCTTTTTTGCCGCTTCCATTAGGCACTCCTTGCCCATTTCATTGGCCCCCCAAGCCAGATCCTCCCTCTGGCTCCAAAGGGAGGAAGAAAGGAGGGCCATGATTTTGGAAGCGGCGGCGGAAGGGGAGGAAAGGAGGCAGGAAGCGAGCTGCGCCTTTTCTTCAGGGGTGTGGGAGGAATCTGAAAAGGCCTCTAGGACTTTGCGGCGCGAAGAAAGGAGGGAGGAGAGGAAGAAGAGGGCCCGGGCGCTTGAAACAGGATCCGGGCTCTTTAAAATCTCCGCCTCCGATCTTTTTTTCACGCTTTCCAAGGACAGCCTGGAAGTTTGGCCTTTCAAGATTGGCTTCCCCCTTCAGAGCCGATTCTTTCAATGGCGGAATCCGCCATTGAGGAACGGCTGGAGGGATCTTTCAGTTCCGTCCCTAAAATTTTGGAGGCCATGGACGCCGCCAAATTCCCCACTTCCTCGCTTAAATCGGAAAGGGCCTTGGCCTTCTGGGCCTCCAAAGCGGCTTTCGCGTCCTGGCGGATCTTTTCAGCCTCCGCTTTTGCCTGGCTCTCGGCCCGGGCCACAATCTGCTCTGCCTGGGCCTTCGCGTCCTGGCGGATCTTTTCAGCCTCCGCTTTTGCAGATCCCAAAAGTTCGTCGTACTGCTCTTTGAGGTTTGCGGCGTCCTTTTTCATGGCGGTGGCCTCGTCTATCTGCCCCTTGATTTTCTTCGCCCTCTCATCCATGACCTTGTTGAATTTGGGCATAACGAATTTGGCAAAAACTATGAGGAGGACTATAAGGACGACCGAAGACCAGATTAAATCGTAAACCTTGGGGAAAAACAGGCTGGATCCGGAACCTGCTGCTAACACAAACATCGGGGCCTCCCGAAGAAATTACTGAATGAAGGCTAAAACGAAGCCGAGGAGGGCTATGACCTCTACGAAAGCTATGCCCAGGAGCATGAGGACCATAAGCCTGCCGCCCAGTTCCGGCTGCCTGGCAGTGCCTTCTATGGCCTTTCCGGCTATCATGCCCATGCCGATGCCGGGCCCTATGGCGGCAAGGCCGTAGCCTATTACCGACACGCTTCCGGTTACGGCTGCGAGCGTAGTTACATCTAGCATTTCAACTATCCTTTCACCTTCGACAGGTTTCTTTGCGCCTTCTTAGATTTGATTTTCGCCTGCAATTTGGAAACTTTGGCGGGATCGCCCGCCCCTACTTCAGAGTTATCGGGAATGCTGAGCATTATGTAAGCCGCGGTAAGGACGGAGAAGATATAGGCCTGAATGGCGTCGACCATCATTTCAAAGCACGTCATTACAAATCCGCCCAGGAGCGAAATCACCCCCACCCACTTGAGATCCCATCCGGCAGAGACGAAGAACCACTGCGTGGCCGCAAAGCACAGCCCCACCAGGAGGTATCCTGCGACCATGTTTATAAACAGCCTTATGGTCAAAGAAAAAGGCCGGATTATGATTATCTCCAAGAGGTTTATAGGGACAAGGAGTATGTAAATGGGCCACGGCACGCCTTTGGGAAGCAGTTCGTCTTTGAGAAACTTCCAAAGGCCCTTGGTCCTGATGCCCGCCGCCCAGTAGTTTATAAGCGACCAAATGGCCAAGATAAGGGGCATGGCGATAGTCGTGTCTGCAGCCACGTTGGCGCCCGGTATGTTTTCGCAGAAATTAAAAAGGAAGATGGAGACAAACAGGGTCACTATGAGGCTGGTGTACCTTTCGCCCTGTTCTTCTCCCAGGAACTCGTAGACTATGCTGCTTCGCAAAAAGTCTATTACCCATTCCACTGCGCTTTGAAACCTGCCCGGAACGACTTTGGCCCTGGCGGCCGCCACGCACATTATCAGCAAAATCAGCGCCGTCGCCACGAGCCTTATCAAAATAATGCTGTTTATGGCGAAAACGGTGCCGTGAAACAAGGGGGCGCTGGGGAGCAGTTCGCTCACCGACGGAAAATCCGGTCCTGAAGCCAGCAGCAGTTCAGGCATTTTCTAGGATGGGCATTATCCCTCGCCTTCTACTCGATATCTCGTCGATTGCGCGCGATTCATCCAAAGTAAAATCGGCGTCATACCCCTTTAATCTATAAGTATCCTAAGACAACCCCCCGCCTTTTTTGCCCTTGTTGCGCTTATCCTTTTCACCTGCTAAAATTAGAATCACACCGACGCGGGGTGGAGCAGCTCGGTAGCTCGCTGGGCTCATAACCCAGAGGTCTCAGGTTCAAATCCTGACCCCGCTACTACCCGGGCCCTCTTCTTCTGAGGGCCTTTTTTGATCCTAAAGCGGAAGCCCCCGTAGGAAGGCGCTTTTATTCTCCAAATTCCTTCCTGATCCTAGCGCCGTCCTCGTCGTACTTGGGGGCGTCTTTTTGGGCCCCGTAGGAGTTCCAGGCGCCAAACTTGAAGGGATCCCCCAGGACGAGCTGGCCGTCAGGCATTTCTTTGACCATGCCCCTGGAAACTATTTGGGGCATGCGGCGGGTGTCGTCCACATTAAGGCAAAGGCCGCAGGGCACGCCGGCTTCTGAAATCTTTTTCTGCCACTCCTGGGCCGGGGCCGAGGAGAGCACGCCCTCCATAAGGCCTTTGACCTTCCTCCAGTTCTTCTCCCTAAGGTCGTTTGTGATCATATCGGGATCCTCGGCCCACTCGGGGTGGCCCAGGCAGGAGCTTAAAAGGCCCCAGAGGCGGTCGTTTCCGCAGCAGATCGCCACCATTTCGTCTGCGCACATGAAGGTGTCGAAAGGATACATGTAGGGGTGGCGGTTTCCAATCCTCTTGGGCCGCTCTCCGAGCCCTAGGGAGCTCATAAGGCCCTGGGCCATGAGGGAGAAGGAGGCGTCGAGCATGGAGATGTCGACAGTGGTCCCTTTTCCGGTCTTCTCCCTGGCGTACAGGGCCGTCGCAATTCCGGCGTAGCCGTAGATGCCGGCGACGATGTCGGAAATGGATGTGCCCACTCGCGTAGGCGTTCCCCCTTCATCAGCCGGAAGGCCCGTAAGCTCCATAAGGCCGCTCCAAGCCTGCACTACGGTATCGTAGGCGGCCGCCTTTGACATCGGCCCCCACTGCCCGAAGCCGGAAATGGAGCAGACGATGAGGCGCGGGAACTTTTTGACGAGCTCTTCGGGGTCTAGTCCGTTTTTAGCCATGACGCCCGGGCGGAAGTTTTCCACCACCACGTCCGCCTTTGCAATCATCTTCATGAGGAAGGCGTGGTCCCCGGGATTGCGGAAGTCCAGGGCTATGGACTCTTTCCCGACGTTGGCGATGCGGAAGTAGTCGGAAGAGCCGTCGGCCACGTAGGGCCCCATGCTCCGGGTATCGTCTCCCTTGGGGGGCCTCTCCACATGTATCACCCTGGCTCCGGCGTCCGCCAGCATCCTGGTGCAGGTCGGACCCGAAAGCACCCGGGTGAGATCCACCACCAGCACCCCTTCGAGGGGGTAAGGCTTGTTCGGATCCAGGCGCGGGTCCTCTTGCGCCACCTTCTTATAGTCGGGATCCTGCTTTTCTTGCATTTTTTTCCTTTCATAAAGACGGCCCATTAAAAAAGCGGGCGCCCCCGGCCGAGCGCCGGAAAGCTCCCGCATGTCTTCAAGTCCGCCAAAGGCGCGCCTTTGGCCGGCGCCCTTCGTACCAGGCAACGGCCATACGTTCCCTGGAGATTGGAACAAAAAGACGTTTCTGCCACTCAAAATGAAGGCACAAGCTTCGCCTACGCTATAGGGCGTGGGCGATGAGTGGTATCAGCCAAATCCACAGCACGCATGTACCTGCAAAACAGACTGTGGAAATAGCCAAGGTACTTGTGCCTTCCTTGACATAGATGTTGTTTTGACTGGAAATTATGACGCCGCTCATGGCGGGGGGGAGGCCCGTGCCAAGCGCCAGCATCTCAAGAAGTATGAGGCTGTTGGGGTCCCTCCACATTCCGCACAGGTACCCTACGAAAACCAGGATGCCAGGCATGAGGAGCAGGCGGTAGAAAACGTTCCAGATAATTTCCCAGCTGAAGGCAAAGGTGCCGGTGGCGGCCAGTGCGACGCCTGCCGCAAGAACGGCGACCCCTGAGTTTGCCTTGGCTATCAAGGTGAAGTTGGGGGTGAGCCAGGAAGGCCACGGAATCCCAATCAAGACCCAAATGACGGCGAGGATAGGAGCCGCAGCTACAGGCTTGCAGCAGGCGCGGAGGATGGACCATCCGGCTCCGCGGTGGATCTTCTTGCCTTTTTCGTTGTATTCCTTCAGAGTGCCGTTTTTAGCGGCCTCCTCGTTCAGGTAGCTTTCCACCAAAGACACGCCTATAGGAATAGTAATGGCGTTTACAACGATGGATATAATGCCAATCACCAGATTGGTGTTGGTGGTATCTCCGAAAATCGGATCGAGAACTGCAAATCCCAAGAACCCGATGGTCGGGGAGCCTGCAATCAAGGCGCAGATGGCGGCTTCCGCCTTGTTGCGCTTGAACAGCCACTTGTCCAAGTAGTAGCAAAGCATGAAGAGCGCCGTGACGCCGATAAAGGAAATGAGGGTCAGAACTCCGTCTTTGATGAAGAGCCTTCTCGAAGCCTTTGCAATGGAAGCAAACAAGGCGGCGGGAAGCGCGACGTCCAACACGAAGTAGTTCAGGGCCTTTCGGCCGTCATTGTCGATGAAGGGCTTTTTCTGTCCCTTCCATTTCCAGCCCAGGCACCAGCCCAGGGCCATGATGACCAGGATTGGCACCAGGTCATCTACGATAATCTTCCCTATATTCATGAGAAGTCCTATTGGAAAAATAAGGGGGAAAACTTAACTTTAAGTTTTCCCCCTTTGTCGTAACTTACCTACTTGATCACCTTTGGAGCGGCGTTCTTCGGCCCGCGGGCCTCGGAAATCGTTCCATCAGCAAGCATGTTCTGAATATCGCTCTCGCTGAATCCGAGGTTGGTGAGAATTTCCTTGTTGTTCTCTCCAAGATCGGGAGCGCGCTTGTAAACAGGCTTGTAGTTGGACATGGTGAAGGGAAGGCCGATGGTCTTGAAGTTTCCGCGGTTGCCTCCCTCGTCGATGGTGACGATGGTGCCGTCGGAGTTGAGATCCGGGTCGTTTTCAAGCTCGTACCAATCCATGACGGGCCCGCAGGGGAGGCCGGCCTTGCTGAACTTCTCGGTGAGCTCGAACTTGTCGTAGTTCTTGGTGAAGTCTTCGATTTCGGCGTAGAGCGCCTCCTTGTTGCACTGGCGGTGCTGCCAAGTGTCGAAGCGGGGATCGTCGATGAGCTCGGGCTTGCCTATAGTGTTGCACAGTGCTTCCCAGCTGGACTTGGGATCCTGGATGACGATGTAGACGTAGTCGTTGGGGTCGGTGTCCCAGCCCTTGGCCTTGTAGCACCAGCCGATGACCTGTCCGCCTTCGGTATTTTCGGCCCTGGGGATGGCCTTGCCCCACTTGAAGCCGGTGTCGTACACGGCATAGTGGGGGAGGGCGCCGAGGTTGTCGAGCATGATTTGGTCGCGGAGCTTGATGCGGCAAAGGTTGATGGTGGCGTTGACCATGGACTGGTACACGAAGCATCCCTCGCCCGTGCGGTCCCTCTGCACGAGGGCGGCAAGAAGGCCCATAACGAGGTGCATGCCGGAGTTGGAGTCCCCAAGGGCGGCCGCGGACTGGGTGGGGACGTTGAACTTGCCCTCGTTCCAGCCGGTGGCGGAGGCGGCGCCTCCGGCGCTCTGGGCTACGGGCTCATAGGCCTTCACATCCTCGAAGCGCGAACCCTTGTTGAAGCCCTTGATGCTTCCCATGATGAGGCGCGGGTTAAGCTTATGCACGTCCTCCCAGCCGAAGCCGAGCTTGTCTACGCCGCCGGGCTTGATGTTTTCCACGAAGATGTCGGCTTTCTTGAGCAGCTCGGTAAGCACCTTCTTTCCGGCCTCGGTCCTCACGTCCAGAGTCAGAGACTTCTTGTTGGCGTTGAGCTGCAGGAAGTAAAGGCCCCAGGAGTCGGCTATGTCCAGGAGCTGATTGCGGGTGGGATCTCCCGAGCCGGGCTTCTCGATCTTGATTACGTCGGCTCCCAGCCATGCCAGGATCTGGGTGCAGGAGGGGCCGGACTGGACCTGCGTCCAATCCACTACGGTGATTCCCTTCAGCGGTGCGAATTCATTCATAAATAGACACCTTTCTTTTGCTTTTATTTGCAAAGCAGATCCAAAAAAGCGGGCGCCCTTTCTCACGCACTCGCGTTGGAAAAGGCGCCCGCAATGATTAACTTTGCTGATCGGTTTCAGTATAGATCGATCCCGCGGAGGCGGAATAATTATTTCTCTTTAGGCATATTTACGGGGCCGTCCTCATGGAAGATGACGGGGTTGAGGTGGCCGATGTGCCCGCTTTCCTTCCCCATGGAAGTGGAAAGCACGGCGTTGATGATGCTGGGCTCCTTGGAGTCGTAAGCCTCCTTGAGCGCGTCCTCCATCTCCTGGTTGGTGCGCACGTCGTAGGCCCTTCCGCCAAAGGCGCGCGCCATCAGATCGTACTGGCCGCTGGGATCAAGGTAAGTGGGGGACACCATCCCGTTGATTTCGGGATCTTCCCCGTTATAGATTCCGCCGTTGTTGCAGATGACCACGGTTATGGGCAGGTGGTACCTGCACATTGTCTCGGCTTCCATTCCGTCAAAGCCGAACGCGGAATCGCCGGCCAAATCTATTACGGGCCTTCCGGTTTCCACGGCCGCGGCAATGGCATAGGGGAGGCCTACCCCCATTACGCCCCAGGTGCCGGTGTCGAGGCGGTGCCGGGGCTGGAGGATGTTGATTACATCCCTTCCCACGTCCAGGGTGTTCGCGCCTTCGGAAACGAGGTAGGTGTCCGGATTTTTGGCTATAAGGTCCCGAATCGGGAGCATTGCCCCGTAGAAGCCCATAGGAACTTTGTCCTTGCCCGCTTCTTCGGCTTTGCTCATCTTTTCAACGTTGGAGGCCTTCTTTTCGGCGATCTTCTCGAGCCAGTCCTGGGGCGCCTTGTAGCCCGTCTTTTTGACGGCCGGGACGAATTTGCTCAGGACCGAGACCATGTCGCCTACAAGGGGGGCGGCTATGTGGCGGTTGGAGTCTATTTCCTGCCCGTCGATGTCGACCTGGATGAACTTCACGTCTTGGGCAAAAGGCCTGGGGGAGGATCCGTTGCCCAGCAGCCAGTTAAGCCTGGCGCCCAAAATCAGGATTACGTCGGCGCTGCCCAAAGAAAGGGAGCGGGCCGCGGCGGCGCTGTGCGGGCTGCCGTCCGGAATGATGCCCTTCGCCATGCTCATGGGCAGGAAGGGGATGGAGGTGGATTCCACAAGGTCCCTGATTTGATCCTCGGCCTTTGCGTACGCGGCCCCCTTGCCCAAAAGGATCGTCGGGCGCTTGGCGGAGGTGAGGAGGTCTACTGCCCTCTTTACGGCTTCGTCGCTCGGGAACTGGGCCGGGGCCGGATCGACAGGGATGTGGATGGTGGAAGCGGGGTCGATGGAGGAATCGAGCATCTGGCCCAGCATTTCTCCGGGGACGTCCAGGTAAACTCCTCCCGGCCTTCCGCCCATGGCCGCCCTTATGGCCCTGACTACCCCCAGGCCCACGTCTTCGGGCCTGTCGATTCTAAATGCCGCCTTGCAGAAGGGCTTGGCCGCGTTATACTGATCCATCCCCTCGTATTCGCCCCTGTCCATGTCTACAAGGGCCCTGTCGGAGGAGCCAGAAATCATGATTACGGGCCAGCAGTTTTCCGTAGCTTCTTTAAGGGCCACCAGGCCGTTGAGGAAGCCGGGCGCCGACACCGTCAGGGCTATCCCCGGACGGCCGGTAAGGTAGCCTGCGGCCGCTGCCGCCTCCACTGCGGCGTCCTCCCTCCGGAAGGCGTAGAAGTGAATCCCCTCCATTTCCATCAGGCGGGAAACGTCGGTGACGGGGATGCCCACAAGGCCGTAGACGTTCTTAACGCCATTGGCCTTCAGCGCTTCGACCAAAAGGTCCGCGCCGTTCATTTTTACAGATGCCATATCGCTCCTTGTAATACAAAAAGCCATTTAAAAAGCGGGCGCCTTTTCCTCACGCACTCGCGTTGGAAAAGGCGCCCGCAATGATTAAAAAACTTAATCTTGCCCCCCATTATAGGAGGCATTCTTGGGTTTGCAAGTAGAAGCGCCTACTCGCCTATCTCTATGTCCACTTCTCCCTTGGGAGTCTCAATCTCCTTGGGGATGGTGATGGTCAAAACTCCGTCCGAAAGCTTCGACTTAATGTCGGTGGCCAAAAGCTCCTTGCCTACGTAGAAGGTGCGGGAGCAGGATTCTACCGCCCTCTCGCGGCGCAGGTACTGCCTGCCGGCCTTGCCCTCGGCCTCCTTTTCGCTTTTCTCGGCAGAGACGATGAGGTAGCCGTCCTTGAGCTGGACGTGGATGTCTTTCTTCGAAAATCCGGGAAGCTCTATTTCCAGGCGGTAGTCGGACTTGCTCTCGGTGATGTCGGTGCGCATGAGGCCTGCAGCGGGGCCTCCCTGGGCGCGGGCCAAAAGCCCTCCGAAGCCTCCCCACGGGCCGGCGGCAAAGTCATTCATTACATCGGGCAGAAGTGCCATAATTTTTTCCTTTCGCTCATTTCTTTCTGCCCTCTTCAACAGGCCTTAAAGGCAAATTATTCATTTTCGCTTAGAGAAAAATCTACTTTCCGGGCCATACTTGTTAAAGTAAGCATTTTTGAGTAAGAACCTTAAAGTTAGGAGGAGAAATGAAAGAGGACATAGTTACCGTCCTTGTAGAGATTCCAAGAGGATCGCGCAACAAGTACGAGCTGGATCCCAAAAGCGGGAGGATGAAGCTCGACAGGACCCTGTTTACCGCCATGGGCTATCCTGACGACTACGGGTTCATAGAAGGCACCCTGGGAGAAGACGGCGACCCCCTCGACGCGCTGGTTATGGACGTAATCCCGGTCTTTCCCGGATGCCTCGTAGACTGCCGCGTGGTGGGCATGTACCACATGGTCGACGAAGAGGGGGGGGATGACAAGATCATCCTCGTCCCCAACGACGTAAGGTACGACGCCATTAGGGATATAGACGACATAGAAAAGTTCCACAAGGACGAAATCCGCCACTTCTTCGAGCAGTACAAGGCCTTGGAGCCCGGGAAGAAGGTAATGCCGGGGGCGCACATGGAGGACAAGGCAAAGGCCATGGAATGCCTCAAGGCCGCCCAGGCCAGGCTGAAGGAATCGCTTTAATCTAAATTCCAAGGGCGCAGAAGAAGGCCGGAAGCAGCCCCCCGAGGGCCATAGGGATCGCCAGCGCCGGGGCGAAGGCGAGCGTTCTTGCCTTGGGGCGCCCCTCCTCGCCGTCCTCCCTGGCAGATTTGAGGATGAGGGCGAAACTTAGGGAGAAGAGGAGGAATTCCCACAAGAGCCCGACTATCATCAGCGCCCCCGCTTCCCAGCCGGCGTTTTCCATCCAAAGCCCCGGCGCAAACGCCCAGCCCATAAGGCTTATGGAAAGGAATGCGTGCGCGCTCAGGGCAGAGAGCGACCAAACGGCGTTAGGCCTTCTCTTCCTAAAAATCTGAAAGAGGAAGGAAAAGACCAGGACTAAAAGCAGGAAGATGAGGATCGACTCGAACCAAGACCGGGCCGCGATCTGAAAAGGCAGGTATACAAAGCCGGCGCTCAAGGCCAGGGAAATCCAGCCGCAAGACAGGCCGAAATTTTTGGGAAACCTGGGGGAAAAAGCATCCACCACGGGAAAAGTGAAGTTTAAAAGCACGTTCAGGACGGCCTCGAGAAGGAAGGCGATCACGCGCGCCACCCATTCTCCGCCCTTCCCCGCTTTATCCCAGGCAGCGGGCAAAAGGTACAAAACCGCCATCAGCGCCCCCCACGTCAGGGACATCCTCAAAAACCTGCTGGCAGCTTTCATCCCGCGTCCGCCTTTTAAGACTTTCAACTATGTAAATCTATTACTTTAGCCGCGCTTCACAAAGGGGCACAACTCCATCAGGGGGCACATACCGCACTCCGGATTCTTCGCATGGCATATTTCCCTTCCGAACTCTATCAACGTGCACGAAAGGGAAATCCAGCTTTTTGGGGGGAATATCGAGCACAGCTCCCTCTCTATGACGGCCGGATCGGGATGGGGCTTGTCCCACTGGCTGTGCCAGCGCAAACGGGAAGTTACGCGGGCCACATGGGTGTCTACGGGAAAGCCGGGGACCGAGAAGCCTTCCGCGAGCACCACGTTCGCCGTCTTCCTCCCCACCCCCCTGAGCCTTACCAGGCCCTCCATGGATCCGGGCACCTCCCACCCCGTTTGCTCCAGCTGCCCTGAGAGGGTTTTTATGCTTTCCGCCTTGCTTTTGTACATCCCCAGGGGCTTTATTATGTTTTCGATTTCTTCCAGGGGGGCCTTGCTCATCTCCTGGGGGCGGGGGAAGGCCGAAAACAAGGCCGGGGAAACAAGGTTCACCCTTTTGTCGGTGGTCTGGGCGCTTAAAACCGTGCAGACCAAAAGTTCAAACCTGTTCCTGAAATTTATGGTGCATTTCGCGTCAGGAAAGCTCGACCTGAGTATCGCAGCCTCCTTCAGGATTTTTTCCCGCGGCGCCCTCACTCTCCCCCCTCCTGTTTTGTTAGGTAGATTCTATAAAGTCTAAGGTATGAAAAAAAGAGAAGCCCAAAAGGGGGACTACAGCGCCAAAAAATGGATCACGTTTTCATCCCTCGTCGTGGTCCTCTCCCTGATTTGCTGGGGGGTGTGGGCCGGGGTGGAAAAAATCTCCGACAGCGGCAGGAAGATAACCATAGGCCTTCAAAATATGCCTACTTCTCTTGACATGCGTACCACCTGGAACCCCAACGCCCAGAGGGTCCTGCTTCAAAACGTTTACCAGGGGCTCCTCATAAGAAACGATCAGAACGAAGTGGCCCCCGGGCTCGCATCGGGGTGGAGCGAGAGCGACAACGGGCTCCTCTACACCTTCCAGCTGAGGAAAACGTTCTTTTCCGACGGGAAAAGGGTGAACGCTGAAGACGTGATTTGGTCAATAGAGACCCTGGTGAGGGAAAAGTATCCCGGATATATGGACTTTGCCGGCGTGAGCGCCTTCAGCGCGCCGGGGCCCTATACCGTCCAAATCCACCTTTCCCACCCCAACCCCGAGCTTTTGTGGTACTTGGCCGGCCCCTCCTCCATAATCATCGAACCCAATAAATACAACTACCAGGGGCTCCCGGTGGGGGCCGGGCCTTACGTCTTTTCTTCCCAGGGCCCCCAATCCATCACCCTCACCAGAAACCGCTATTACTGGCATAAGCCCTATTATTCGACGGTGGTCTTCAAGTATTTTTCCTCCTCTTCAAAAGAGCTTTCCGCCTTGGAGGACGGGAGCATACAGGGGGCGCTCGATCTTGCTTCCTCCCCCTCCGATGCGGCTTCCTTCAATATAAACAGGGGGGTGAGCAGCAAAATCGTCACCCTCATCTTTAACGACCACCCTTCCAGCCTTATGAGCGACTTAAAGGCCAGGCGGTCCATGAGGCTCCTTATAGATAAGGAGCAGGTGATTTCCGCTTCCGGAGGCCTCGGGCTCACCGTAGGGGGCCCGGTGCCCAGGCTGGATCCCGGGTACGAGGATCTGACCGGGGAGTTCCCCTACAACCAAAAAGAGGGCAAGGCGAGCATGGACTACTATTACAACAAGACTTTTACCCTGGCCTACAGAAATTCCCTTGTAAAAAAAGCCGCCCAGTCGATAAAAAGCCAGCTTGCCGCGGTGGGTATAAAGCTTGAAATCTACAAATTGACTCCGGACCAATGGACAAACGACGTAGTAAACAGCATGAAGTACGATATGGCGCTTTATATCAGCGGGGGAAGCCACACTTTGGGGACGTGGGTGAGCGGGGACGCGTGGTGGGGATGGGACTCCCCCCAGGCCGACCAGGTTTACCACCAGGCCATCCTCTCGCCCAACTACGGGACTTATACGGAGGGGATGAGCCAGACGGCCCGGCTGGTGGCCTCCGGGCAGCCTGCCGACTGGCTCTATCAAATGCAGCTTTTAGGGGTGTGGGACAAAGGGATAAGCGGGGAGCCCCAGAACCTTACGGACTACTGCGTGCCCGTCTTCAACCTGAAGGGATGAGACCTGTTAAACTAGCAAGTATGTCAGAAGAGGGCAAGAAGGAACAGCCCGAAAGGGCGAAGACCGTGGACGGTCTGGAAAAAAAATGGACGCAATGGTGGTCTGAAAAGAAAATTTACGAGTACCGGGGAAAAAGCAGGGGCTCCACTTACTCTATCGACACCCCTCCCCCCACCGTTTCAGGCCACCTGCACGTAGGGCACGTCTTCAGCTACACCCACACCGACATCATCGCCCGCTACAAGAGGATGAAGGGCTTTGACGTCTTCTACCCCATGGGCTGGGACGACAACGGCCTCCCTACGGAAAGGAGGGTCCAAAACTACTACGGCGTCTACGTAGACACCTCACTGAAGTTCGACCCCTCCTTCGTCCCCCCCCTGGAGGGGGGGAAGGCCGGAAAGGACTTCAAACCCGCCCCCTGCTCGAGGGAGAACTTTATAAAGCTGTGCGAGGGGCTGAGCCAAAAAGACGAAGAGCAGTTTAAAAACCTGTGGGTGGAGCTGGGGCTTAGCGTGGACTGGTCGAGAACCTACCACACTATAGGCCCAGAATGCAGGAGGATCTCCCAGCTGGAATTTCTGAGAAACCTGGAGAGGGGGGAGGCGTACCAAAAAGCGGCCCCCGTCCTCTGGGATACGACTTTCCAGACGGCCGTCTCCCAAGCCGAGCTTGAAAGCAGGGAATACCCCGGATTTTACCATACCCTCCTTTTCCGTGCCGACGGGGGAAAAGTGGCCATAAAGACCACCAGGCCCGAACTTTTGCCTTCCTGCGTGGCATTGATAGCAAACCCCAAAGACCCGAGGTACGGGCGCTTGAAAGGGAAAAAGGCTAGAACGCCCCTCTTCGGGGTGGAAGTCCCCATCCTCTTCCACGAGGCCGTTGAAATGGACAAAGGATCTGGCATTGCCATGTGCTGCACCTTTGGGGACGCGACGGACGTGGAATGGTGGAAGGAGCTTTCCCTCCCCCTCCGCCCGATCCTTACCAAGGCCGGAAGGATTTGCGCTTCGGTTCCGGAGTGGATTGAAAATGAAGCGGGGAAGGAGGCTTTCGAAAAGCTTGAGGGGCTTACGGTTTTCAGCGCGAGAAAGGAAATAGCCTCCCTCCTTAAAGGAAGCGGGGAGATGGAGGGGGAGCCCGTCCCCACCTCCAGGATGGCGAATTTTTACGAAAAGGGATCCAAGCCTATAGAAATCCTCCCCTCCAGGCAGTGGTACATAGCCAACGGATCCCATGACGAAAAATTGAGAAGGGATCTTTTGCGCTGCGGGGAAGAGCTTTCCTTCCATCCGGCCTTCATGAAGAGGAGGTACGACAACTGGGTGGAGGGCCTGAGCGAAGACTGGCTCATTTCGCGCCAGAGGTTCTTCGGAATCCCCTTCCCCATATGGTACAGGGTAAAAGAAAGCGGGGAGGTAGACTACCTCTCCCCCATCCGGGCCCTGCCTGCCGATCTTCCGGTCGATCCCTCTTCCTCAGCCCCCCAGGGGTTTGAAGAAAAAATGAGGGGCAAGCCCGGAGGGTTTGTAGCCGAGCCCGACGTCATGGACACTTGGGCGGCAAGCTCTTTGACCCCGCTTCTGGCTTCCGGGTGGAAGAAGGATGAAAACCTTTTCGAAAAGGCCTTCCCCATGGACCTGCGCCCCCAGGGGCAGGACATAATCCGCACCTGGCTGTTTGATACGGTCCTCAGGACCTGGCTCGAATTTAAAGAGCTCCCTTGGAAGGACGCCACCCTTTCGGGATGGATTTTAGACCCGGATCACAAGAAAATGAGCAAATCCAAAGGGAACGTAGTAGTGCCCAAAGAGCCCATAGAGGAGTACGGGGCCGACGCCGTGCGCTACTGGGCGGCCTGCGCGAGGCTCGGGGTCGACACCGCCTATGACGAAGGGGAGATGAAGATCGGAAGGCGCCTGGCCAACAAAATCCTCAACGCCTCCAAATTCATTTTGGATCTTAAGCCGGATGAAGCGGACTTTTCCCTAGTCACTTCCCCCTTGGACCTTTCGCTCCTTTCAGCCCTCTTTGAAGTGGAAAAGAAGGCCGCTTGCGCGCTTGAAGCTTTCGATCACGCCCTGGCCCTCCAAGAAACCGAAGCCTTCTTCTGGAGTTTTTGCGACGACTACATAGAGCTTGTAAAAGACAGGGCGTACAGGAAGGACGAAAGCGCCTTGAACGCCCTGAGGCTGGCCCTCGACGCCCTTCTGGGCCTCTTTGCCCCCTTCCTCCCATTCGTCACCGAGGAAGCGTGGCACTGGGCGCATCCTAAAGGCCTTTCAGTCCACCTTTCTTCCTGGCCGCTTCCTTTGGAAGATAAAGCAGGGGCTGAGGGCTTTGAAAACGCCGCCTTCTTCCTGTCCCTTTTGCGCAAAAGGAAAAGCGAAGGGAAGGTTTCCCTTAAAACGGAAGTTAAAAAGGCGAAAATTTTCGGGCCCGGGGCAAAGGAAGCCCGAATTGCCGATCAGGATTTGAAGGCGGCGGTGCACGCCAAAGAAATCGAATTCGACCCCTCGCCTCTGCAGGCCGGCGCCGAGATAGAGTTTTAGTCTTTTATGGACTTTGCCAGAAGGTCCATAAATTCCCTGTTTGAAGAAGTCTGGCGCAGGCGCGGGATGAGCGCCTGGTAGGCCTGTTCTACGTCCATCCCCCCTATGGCGCGCCTCAATTTGTAAATCAGGTTGAGATCCGAAGAAGGTATCAGAAGCTCCTCGCGCCTCGTGCCGGAGGCGTTGATGTCTATCGCCGGGAACATCCTCTTTTCCGCAAGCTCCCTGGAGAGCTTGAGCTCCATATTGCCCGTCCCCTTGAATTCTTCAAAAATCACTTCATCCATCTTCGAGCCCGTCTCTATGAGGGCCGTGGCGATTATGGTTAAAGACCCTCCGCCCTCTATATTGCGGGCCGCTCCGAAGAACTTTTTCGGAGGATAGAGCGCCTGCGAATCTACGCCCCCGGAAAGCACTTTTCCGGAGAGGGGGATGGAGAGGTTGTAGGCCCGGGCCAGGCGCGTTATGGAGTCTAAAAGCACCACGACGTCTTCTCCCAGCTCCACCAGCCTCTTCGCCCTTTCGATTGCAAGCTCGGCGACTATGGTGTGATCGGATGCGGGCTTGTCGAAAGTGGAAGCGATGATTTCCCCATTTACGGTGCGCTGCATATCCGTAACTTCTTCAGGCCTCTCGTCTATTAAGACCACCATGAGGTGGCATTCGGGATTGTTGGCGTGGACGGCGTTGGCGATCCTTTGCAGCATTATGGTCTTCCCCGCCTTGGGCGGGGCGACTATAAGGCCCCTTTGCCCCTTCCCTATAGGGGCCACCAGGTCTATAACCCTCCCTTCCAGGTTGCTTGGGACCGTTTCCATGCGCAGCCTCTCGTTGGGGTAGAGGGGGGTAAGCTGGGAAAAGTGGGGCCTGGCCTGGCTCTCTTCCGGGCTCATGTCGTTTATGGTCTCTATACACTTTAAGGGAATGAACTTTTTGCCCCGCCCCCCGCGCATTTCCACCCTCTCGGGCTGCACGAGGCCCGTTACCGCGTCCCCCTTCCTGAGCCCGAAATGCTTGACCATGGAAAGGGGGATGTAGACGTCGCTAGGGCCCGGAAGGTAACCGCTTGTCCTTATGAAGGCGTAGCTGTCGAGGATGTCCACGATGCCGGAGATGGGGACGGTTTCCTCGTCCTTCTCCCCTTCCTCCCCCCTTGCGTACCTTTGGGGCTTGTAGCCTCTGTAAGCCCCTTGGTTTTTGGCGTAATACCTGCGCTCCCCTTCGGGCCTGTACCTGTTTACTTCATAAGAATCTTCCACTGTTTTGACTTTCTGAAAACTTGATTTTTTTGAGGGAAGCGATTCCATAACGGCCCTGAAGGCCGAGCCGCGTTCCGACTCCCTTTTTTCCTCCGCCTGATAGGGGGAGGGGGCGGCCTTGGGCCCCGGGGAAACTGAAACTTCTTCTTCCCTCTGCCCCGGCTCCTTTGCCAAGGCCTTGGAAAGAACGGCGATAAGGGGGCCCTTTCTCAGAGTCGAAACTCCCTTGATTCCGAGCTTTTTCGCCATATCCTGCAATTCGACCAGCTTTTTGCTTGAAAGCCTGTCGGTATCCTCACTAAACACGGATTGAGAACCTCTCAGATAGCAAATGAAATTGAAGTCCAAATTAAGATCTTGAAAAACGGATGATCTTGAAACTATTTAGATAGCGTACTCGGTATTCTACTATTATGCCTAAACCTATTCAATCAGGACCTGTGCTCCCAGTACCACTCTATGAGGCGCCGCGTAGAAGAATCCAGCCCGCTCAGGTTTGAATCCGTATCCGAAAGCAGGGAAAAAATCCTCCGGCTGAGTTTTTTGCCCAGCTCCACCCCAAACTGATCGAAGGAGTTTATCCCCCACACCACCCCCTGGCAAAACACGATGTGTTCGTAAAGGGCTATCAGCTCCCCCAAAGTGTAGGCGGAAAGGACCCGGCCGAAGATGGAAGTGGAAGGCCTGTTTCCGGGGCACCTGCGCTCTGCTGCCGCTTCTTCCCCGCTTCCAAAAGCCAGGGCGGCGCTCTGGGCGATGAAGCTGGAAAGGAGCCTCTCCTGCATTTCCTCTTCCTCTTCGTCCAGCTGGTTGGAATTGTTGGCAAAAGCTATAAAGTCAGCGGGGATGAGGTGGGTGCCCTGGTGGAGGAGCTGGAAGAAGGAGTGCTGGGAGTTGGTCCCCACCCCTCCCCAGTAGATTTCCCCCGTATGCAGATCCACTTCCTTTCCCGCCAAGTCCACCCTTTTCCCGTTGGACTCCATCGTAAGTTGCTGCAGGTAGGCGGGGAGCCTGCCAAGATAGTCGTTATAGGGAAGGATCGCGTGGGTTTCGGCCTTGAAAAAGTCCGCGTACCACACGTTCAGCATGGCCATCTGTATTATCGCGTTTTCTTCCGCGCTGGTGGAGAAAAAGTACTCGTCTACGGCCCTGAGGCCTTCCAAAAACCTCTCAAAGGTTTCAGGGCCTAAGGAAAGCACCAGGGAAAGCCCCACGGAGCTGTCTACAGAGTACCTCCCCCCTATGAACGGAAACATTTCGAAGACGTTTTCGGGCCTTATCCCGAACTCTTCGGCCTTCTGCAGGTTCTCCATGCTGCATATGCCCGCAAAATGCCTCGCCACCGCCTCGCCTTCGCTTTCAAGAACCCCCCTCTCCCCCAGGCCCTTCAAAAGCCACTTCTTGGCCTGGGCCGCATTGGAGAGGGTTTCCTGGGTGCTGAAGGACTTGGAGGCTACGAGGAAGAGGGTGGAAGCCGGGTCCAGGCCGCGGACCGCCTCAATGAAGCTTGAAGGGTCGATGTTTGAAATGAACCTGGCCGACAAGGATCCGTCGCTTTTGTTTTGAAGCGCCCCATAAACCATTTCCGGGCCCAGATCCGAGCCGCCTATCCCGATGTTTACTACGGTTTTCACCCTCCTTGCGCCCTCCATGCGGATTTTCCCGCTTCTGACTTCACGGGCGAAAGAGTACATCCTCTCCAGCACCCCTTGTATTTTCTCAAGGGCGTCGATCCCCCCGGACAAAACCCCGCTCTGCATCCCGCGGGGCGAGCGGAGGAGGGGGTGGAGGACCGCCCTCCCCTCGCTGACGTTTATTTCTTCCCCCCTCACCATGGCGCTGGCCCGTTCGGGGATGCCGGCCTGGTTTGCCAGTTCGGCGAAAATCCCGGTGATTTCCGGATCTATCAGGTTCTTGGAGAGGTCCACGTTGAAGTCGCCTACCGCAAAGGACAGTTTTTCGGTTCTGCCCGGATCCTTAAACCATGAAGACAGCGTCTTTCCTTTCGCATCTTCAAAATACCGCTCCAGCTTTTCCCATGCGGGCAAATGCCTGGGGCTTTGGGGTGAGAGTGCCACTTTTCCTCCAGATTAAAATTGAGCGCAAAACGGGTTTTCACCGATCTGTAAAATGCTACCACCTGCGTTAAATGCGGGGCCGCCCTTGAAGCGGCCGGCCCTTCCCCCAGTTTTCCGCCTCCAACTTGGCCAAGCGCAGGGGCTTTAACCCTAAAGAAAGGAAGAAAGCCAAATTTGTGGGAGGCGGACGGGAACCCGGGCCTACTCCAAAGCCCCGTTGAGGTTCAAAGTCACTCTGACTTCCGTGCCCGACCCGGGCCCCGGGCTCCAAAGGATAGAGCCCTGGAAGTCGACCTTTACGAAAGTCTCCACTATATTCATCCCCAGGCTTTGCCCCTCTTCTGGGGCCTCTTTAAGCCCCACCCCGTCGTCAAGGATGCGGATGTAAAGCGCCTTGCCCGCCCTTTCGGCGCTGATTTTGATTTCCCCTTCATCTTCCCCGGCAAAGCCGTGCTCTACGGCGTTGGTGACAAGTTCCGAGAGGATCAGGGCCAGGGGGGTGGCGTCCCTGGGCGCCAGAAGCCCAAAAGAGCCTTCGTAAGAGAGGAGGATCTTTTGATCGCCTTCCCGCATTATGTCGACGTTGGTCTTTAGGAGTTTGGGGAGGGCCAAATCGAAGTCGATCATTTCATTTTTGCTTTGGGAAAGCGCGTCGTGGAGGATGGAGATGGCCTGGACGCGCCTTTTGGCCGTCTGCAGGGCCTTCTTCACTTCTTCGTTTTCGGCCCCCCTGATTTGAAGGGCGAGCAGGGAAGAGACGGACTGGAGGTTGTTTTTTATGCGGTGGTTAATTTCGGCTATGGTGGCGTCTTTTATTTTCAGCTCTTTGTCGCGGCGCCGGATTTCGGTTATCTCCCTGCAAAGGACTACGGCCCCGCGGTAATCCCTTTCGCCCCAAAGGGGGAGGGACCTTAGGGTCACAGAAATGTTGTTTATGCTCAAGACCGCGTCCAAGGGGCTCTCCCCTGAAAGGAGGGCGGCCATGTCCTTTCCCATCCCTTCCGCCCCGGTGAGCCCCCTTACCACTTCTACGAGGTTCCGCCCTATAAGCGCCCCCCCGAAGCCCAGCCGCTTAAAGCAGCTTATGGCGTTGGGGGAGGCGTCGGTCACCAGAGACATTTCATTTAGGATTAAGAACCCGTCGGGGACGTGGGCGTTGTGCCTCTGGGTGTTTACCGGGACTTTATAAGGGAACTTCCCGAAAGGGATCATGGAGAAAAGCTTCCACGCAGAATCTATCCCCATTTGTTCGTAGCGGCCGGTATGCGCGGCGGGATAGGATTTTTGCAGCACCACGCCGGCCGCCTCCCCCTCCCAGTTCGCGCTGACGGCGCTTATGGGCGTAAATTCCGGATTGGCCGGGCAGAGGGGGTGCCTGCATCCCAAGGCTTGGGAAAGGAACGGCCAGAGGGAGGGGGGGAATTTTTGGCCCACCACGTCTTCCGGAAAGCAGGAAGGGGCGGTGGCCGGCCTTACCTGGGCCGCGCATATGAAGCCCCCGGCACCGTCTTTTACGGCCAGCTGCAGATCGCAGTACCCCAGGTCGGCTATTATCCCCCAATCGGCTATAAGGGAGTGGAGAAAGTGCCTAGCTCCTTCCGACATCTCCGAACAACTTAGAATCCTCTCGGGATCCTTCAAATTGCGGCACTCGTTCATTTTTCCAATCCTAATGCAAAGCAAGTAAATTTAATTGTGACAATCCTCGCGAAAGGAGGAGGCATGCAAGCCGCAGTCGGTGCAGGGGCCGGAAAGGCCGCTGCAGGAATAGGCAAAAAATCCAGGCTGGACGTCCACGGAAGGGCCAAGCCCCTGACGCGCGGCTGGGTGCATGCGGTTTTTTCCCCCCTTGCCATGGCAGCGTGCATAGTGGCAATCTGCCTGGCCCCCACAAAAGGTCTGAAAGCGGCCTGCAGCGTATACCTGGCTTCCAGCTGCCTGCTTTTCATAAATTCGGCCTGCTACCACATAGGCAACTGGGGGCCCAGGATGACGGACGTTTTGAGGAGGGTGGACCACGCCAACATTTTCCTTCTGATTGCAGGCACTTACACCCCCCTCTCTTTCGCCCTTCCCTTTATAGGGAGGGTGCTTGTGATTTCGGTGATGTGGGGGACGGTGGCCCTCGCCCTGCTTTTGAACGTGCTCTGGATTTCTGCCCCCCGCTGGCTCTACACTTCCACTTACATCATCATCGGAGTCGCGGGGGCCTCGATAATGCCGTTCTTATGGATGTCGGCGGCGGCGGGGTTTGTCGTAGTGATTCTGACCGGGTGCGGGGGGCTTCTCTACATCGCAGGCGGCGTCATTTACGGGGCCAAAAGGCCGGACCCCTGGCCGAAAGTCTTCGGATTCCACGAGATTTTCCACGTCTTCACCGTGTTGGGGTACGCGTGCGAAATCACGGCGGTCTTCTTGGTGATTTGCAAAATAGGGTGACTACGCTTCGCTTAGCGGGGCGACGGACAGGATTTCGACTTCCATCTTCCTGCCCCCGGGGGCTTCATAGCTCACCGTCTCCCCTGCGGAGTGGTTCAGGATGGCCGCCCCAATCGGGCTTTTGGCGCTGATTATCTTTTTGTCGGTGGTGCAGGAAAGATCGCGGACGCCCAAAAGGAATTCGCCCTCCTGGCTTCCGACTTTAAGCTTTACCACGCTCCCTTCCCTCACCTCCTTGGCTGCCTTTCCGTCGCGGGGCGACTCCATAATCCGCGCGGATCTGAGCTTTTGGGTAAGCTCCGCAATCCTGCCCTCGTTTTTGCCCTGTGCCTCTTTAGCCGCCTGGTAGCCGCCGTTTTCGCTCAGATCCCCCTCGGCCCTAGCTTCTTTTATCTTCTGGGCTATCTGGCTGCGCACTTCCCCTTCGAGGTGGTCCAGCTCCTTTTTCATCTTGTCATAGGCGTCCTGGGTGAGGAGGATGGTTTCCTCTTCCGGCATTTTTTCCTACTTTCTGTCTGCAAGGATGTCTACAACAAACACCAGGGTGTCCCCCCCGGCGATTCCTGCCTCGGGCACCCCGCTTTTGCCGTAGGCGTAGTCGGACGGCGCTATGATCAGCAGCCTGGATCCTACAGTCTTTCCGATCAGCGTTTCATCCCAGGCCCGAATCAGCATGCCTTTCCCTATCGGGAAGCTGGCGGGGGATTTTCTGGCGAAGCTTGAATCGAAGGGGGCTTTCTTGCCCCACACTACTCCGCTGTAGTTTACAGTGACGGTATCGCCCTTTTCAACCGTAGCCCCGTCGCCCTTTACCAGTTCCTTGCATACCAATTCCGGCTTTTCCGCTTTTTCCGTGCCTTCAAAAGTTATAGAGGCGCTGCCTCCGAACTTGGCTTCCACTTTGGGCAATGCTTCACTCATGGCTTTTCTCCTTGTCTTAAAAGGATTTTTAAAAATCGAAATAGGCGTGTAAATATATAACTATAGCGTACAAGAGGAGGAATTGTTGTCAAGGAACAGGGAACCGGCTGAAATAATCAGGCTTAGGGAGGCCGAAAGGGCCTACCAGGAAGCCAAAAATTCTTATAACCAGAGGGTGAAACAGGGGGAAAAGCAGTTAAAGCAGGCCCAAAAGGCGCATGAAAAAGCCGTAGAAAGCGCCCAAAGCCAGTTGGAAGGCGAAAAAGAGTCTTTCGCCGCCCCTTTGGATTCTTTCGAAGGCGCGGTGCTTTACAGGACCAGGCTGGATTTTGAAGGGACCTCGTTAAAACTGGATCCGGCCCTTGGGTGCGAAGTGGAAGTGTCGGGGGGCCTTTACACGCCGCCCTCGGGAGACGAAAAGACAAAGGACACAAGGGAGGTTAAGCTCCATTTCTTTTCCCCCTCGGGCCAGCTCGACATCACCGCCCCCTACGAAAAGGAGAAGCAGGCCCACGAATTTGCAGATGAAGTCACTTCTGCGGCCAGGGACTGCATCAGGGCCAAAGAGGAATACGAAAAGAACGTGTCGCTCCTCGAAAAGGGGGTGCAGGAAACGATGGCCAATACCCATGCCATAGACTTGGCCTCTTCCTCGCTGGCCCAGGACAAAGCCGCAACCCAATCCATGGAAGCGGCAAAGGCGTACCTCGAAAAAATAAAAGAAGAAACCCCCAAGGAAATGCTTAAAACCTACAAGAGGGGCAAAGCGAAGAAAAAGCTCATAATTTGGAGCGTAATAATAATCGTGTGCGTGATAATTATCGCCCTTCTGATTACATGGGCCAGCGGAGGATTCAACAAGTAAGCTTCAGGTGCCCTCGGCGGGGATCGAACCCGCATGCCAAAAGGCGATGGATTTTAAGTCCACTGCGTCTGCCATTCCGCCACGGGGGCGCACTTAAATCTTAGCACTGCCTCAAAAGCCTGCGCGCTTCATCCAGTATTACCCCGTCTAAAAGCGCGGCGTCTGAAAACAGGTAGGAATGGAGGGGGGAGGAAAGGAGGACCTGGGCCCATATAAGGGCGCCGGCCCGGATGACCTTGCGCCTCAGAGGCGGGATTAGGGGGTATTCCTCCATTTCTTTTTCGCTCATGCCCATTAATTTTTCGCAGGCCTCCAGGCCTTTTTCCCTCTCTATTTCCAGCTTTTTGGATGGGGAAAACTCTTTTTCTCCTGCGGCCATGAAGCTGACTACGGCTACCGATCCGGAGATGCCGATTAGGCGCCTGGCGGAAAAAATCGGAACTTCCTTCATGGCTTTTTGCACGAAAGATTCGGCCTTTTCCCTTTTTTCAACAGGGAGGGGATCGGAACCGAAGCCGAATTTTTCTGCAATCCTGACGCACCCTATGTCCAAAGATTTGACAAAGGAAGGGACGTCCCCTTCCCCTATGGAAAACTCTGTGGAGCCCCCGCCCAAATCCACCAGGAGCTTTTTTTCTTCCTTCATCCCCATGCAGGCGGCTTCAAACCCGAGGCGCCCCTCTCCTTTTCCTGTGAGGATTTCCGGTTCCACCCCCAGGACTTCCTCTACAATCTTGCGAAAGTCGTCCTCGTTTTTCGCATCCCTCACCGCGCTGGTGGCGACGAAGCGGAGCTTTTCGGCTTTAAAGGCCGAGATGTCCTGCTTAAAGCTCTCAAGGGAGCCCTTCAGCCTCCTTAAAGCGTAAGGGGAAAGGAGGCGCGTCTCATCCACCCCCTCCCCCAGCCTTATAGTCCACACTTTTCTGGGCACGACTATTTCTATCTTGGGTCCGAAGGGGGAAAAGGAAATGTCGGCTATTTCCATCTTGACCGAATTTGTGCCGCAGTCTATGCCTGCCACCCTCACCATGCGCCCACTTCCTTCGCTGTTTCGTCCCCTATCGGGTTGATGCCGGGCCCCATTACAAGGCTTTGCGCCAGAAGGGCGTGGAGGCACTTGACCCTCTCGGGCATTCCGCCCGCGCTGATGGGGGAAGGATAGGGGGGGACCCCGGAGAGCTTTGCCACTTCCTCCCTGAAGCTAAGGTACATAAGGTGGGATCGAAGGTAGGCGCGCCTGAGATCTTCGTCTTTTTCCAGCCTCTGAGACCATCCTTTCATGGCTCCCGCAGATTCCAGCTGCGAAGCGCGCCTGCAAAGGTCTTTGTCGGAGAGGTAGAAAACGGTGGGGAAGGGGCAGGCGCGCACGAGGGGCTTTACCACCACCGCCAGGATTCTTTTGCCCCTCCTGGCCCCCACGGCGACCATGCCCTCCGGATAACGCCCAAGGCCCCTCCCCGCTTCATCTTTTTCCTCTTCGCTTGCAGGCGAAGAAAGGAGGTGCAGTGCGAGGTTGCGGCAAAAGAGCGCATCCCTGTTCGACAGCCTAGAACTCGGAAGCGCGCTTGAAGGCGGATTTGCCTGCATATTTCCCGCTTTCGCCCAACATCATTTCAATCTTCAGCAGCCTGTTGTACTTTGCCACCCTCTCCCCCCTTGCGGGCGCCCCGGCCTTGATTTGGCAGGCGTTCCTGGCTACGGCCAAATCGGAAATGAAAGTGTCCATGGTTTCTCCAGAGCGGTGCGAAACCATGGTGGAAAAACCGTGCCTGAGGGCCATGAGCATGGCGTCCAGGGTTTCGGAAACCGTCCCTATCTGGTTTGGCTTTACAAGGAGGGCGTTACACGCTTTAAGGCTTATGGCTTTGGAAAGCCTGGAAGGGTTGGTGGTAAGCAGGTCGTCTCCTACGATCTGGATTTTGCCCCCCATTTTCCCTTCCATTTCGATCCAAGCGTCCCAGTCGTCCTGCGCGAAGGGGTCTTCTATTGAAACCACAGGGTAGGCTTCTACAAGCCTCTGCCAATAATCCAGCATCCACCCGCGGCTGCGCATAGAGCCTTCGAACCTGTATTCCCCACTTTCCGAGTCGTAAAACTCGCTGCTTGCGGCATCGATTCCGATTCCGATTTCCTTTCCGGGATCGAAGCCTGCCGACCTTATGGCTTTGAGTATCAGATCTATGGCCGTCGCGTTGCTTTCAAGGTTGGGGGCGAACCCTCCTTCGTCCCCTACCGAAGAAGGAAGCCCCTCTTCTTTCAGGATGGATTTCAAGCTCGAATAAACCGCGCACCCGGCTTCCAGGGCCTCGTGGAAGGAATCGAAGCCGTATGGGGCAATCATAAATTCCTGGATGTCGACATTATTGTCGGCGTGGGCCCCGCCGTTGAGGATGTTCATGCAGGGCACCGGAAGGATATACCCGTTCACTCCCCCTATGTACCTGAAGAGGGCCAAATCGGCGCTTTGGGCCGCGGCCCTGAGGTTCGCCATGGAGACACCAAGCATGGCGTTTGCGCCGAGCTTCGACTTGTTTTTGGTGCCGTCCAGCTCTACCAGGCGTTCGTCTATCCCGCGCTGGTCTATGGAATCCAGGCCTGCAAGGGCCGGGGATATGACTTCCCTGACGGCTTTAATGGCACCCAATACGCCCTTCCCGTTGAAGTGCTTGGAATCCCCGTCCCTTTTTTCTACAGCCTCATATATTCCCGTAGAGGCTCCGGACGGGACGCATGCCACTCCCTCTGCTCCGTCGTCGGTCTCCAGGCTAACTTCCAAAGTGGGCTTTCCCCTGGAATCTAGAATTTGTCTGGCATTTATTCTCTCTATTGCTGCCACAATTCCCCTTTCAGGTTGTGAAAAGTCTGCCAAGCGCTGCAAAGGCGGCCGAGAGGGCGCCTCCTTCTTCCCGCTCTTTGTCTAAGTTTAAAGGAATTTTAAAACCCGTTTCGGATTTGAGATAAGAAGAGCCGGGAAAAAGGCGCTTAAGGCGCATTTGCATAAACTCAGGAAGGGGGAGGGAAAGGGAGAAGAAAAGATCCGGCCCCCTCTGGCTTATAGCCTTCACCCCGTCCTTTTCCGCTTCCCATTCCAGCCTCCGCTGGGAAAAAAGCGGGAGGACGGCCGGAGGGAGGGGGCCGTAGCGGTCCTCCATCTGCTCTTTTGCTTCCTGAAGCTCCTTCTCCCCTTCTGCCTTGAAAATCGAAGAATAGGCTTCCATCCTAAGTTTTTGGGAGGGGATGAACGATTCGGGGATAAAGGCCTTTCCGGGAAGGCTTATCATAGGCCTTTTTTCCTCCTTTCCCTTTTCCCCTTTTTCTTTTTCTATCCCTTCTTTCATCAGCCTAACGAAGTAGTCGAATCCCACCCCCGTTATAAAT
>JAFYJT010000006.1 GCA_017537945.1 Aeriscardovia sp. | reverse complement strand
TATTGCTGGGATCCGCCTTTTTCTGTTTGTTTAATGAGACGCTCCTTTCTGTAGGGGACGACCTTCTGATGCGCCAGTTCAGGCTGGACTATGTGACCGTCCAGTGGACTATGAGCGGGTTCCTCGTGGCTATGAGCGTCACCGTCCCCCTCCTCGCCTTTTTCATAAAGGGCTATTCCACCAGGCTCGTGATTTGCGCCGCCCTCTGCCTTTCCTGCCTCGGGCTTGCCATAGACTTTTTCAGCCCTTCCTTTTGGATCCTTATAGTAGGGAGGGTGGTCGAAGGCCTGGGGGCGGGATTCGTCACCCCCCTCCTCTTCTTTTCAGCCCTCAGCCTTTTTTCCTCCAAGCACCGGGGGCATGTAATTTCCATTTGCGGCGTAGCCTGCGGCATGGGCCCATCCCTGGCCCCCACTTATTCGGGCGCCATTTTAAATTCCGGAGCCGATTGGCACTTTATTTTCCTCCTCCCCTTTTTTGCCGCCCTCCTTTTTTTATGCCTCTCCTTTTTCTTCGTAAAAGACATCTCCCCCCACCAGTCCCCCTCCCCCGACGGCCTGTCGGTGCTGGAGACGGTTTTCAGCTTTCCATGCATAGTGGTTGGCATAGAGCTTTTGTCGAATAAAAACCTGTGGGGCCTTTTGGCGCTGGCCGTAGGGCTTTTGGTCCTTCTTTTTTGGATTAGAAGGCAGTTCCGCCTTGGGAAGGGAAAGAAAACGGGCGTTCTGGTAGATCTTTTCTCCATCTCGAAAAAGCCCGTCCTTGTGGGTCTGCTTTTAATTTTTTGCCTCCAGATCGCAAATATGTGCCTGTCGGTGGTGTACCCAATGGCCATAGAGCCCGGCTTCCGGCTTTCGCCCGAGGCTTCCTCCTTTATGCTCATGGGCCCTTTGGCCATTTCCCAGCTCTTCGCCATTTTGGCCGGAAAGATTTATGACAGGTGGGGATCGAAGCTCCTCCTCTTTTCCGGCTTTTCTTTGCTGGTTTTGGGCTTCCTTGCCCTCAGTTTTTCAAAAGCCGCTTCCAAAGGCGCCTTGATTTACACTTTCTTCGCCGCCCTTTTCTGCTTTGTGGGCGTGGCCCTCAGCACTTTGGCGGTAGAATCAAGCATCTTCGCTTTCCTCCCTTCGCGGATTGCAGATCTTTCCACAGCCGAACAGGAGAGCATGCAGATTGGAGGGGCGGTGGGGAGCGCGTCCTGCATGGCTATTTTCCAAGCTTGCGAGCCGGTATCTTCCAAGCCGGAAAGCTGCCTGTCGGCCTTCGGATCCCTTTCCATCGTTATGACCTGCATATACGTGGCCTGCCTCGCCTTGAGCTGGATAGTGGCAAGGATAAAGCCTGAAAGGGAAACGGAAAAGTGAAAAAAGTTGCGATAGTTGTAACCACCTACAAAAGAAACGGGCTGCTTAAAAAGCTTTTGGAGTCCATAAAGACCGAAAAGCCATGGAAGGTGGTCCTAGTGGACAACGATCCGGAGGGAGGGGCCGAAAGTTTGGCCCTTCCCTTCAAAAAGGAAATGGAAGAAAAAGGCATCCAAGTCAGCTATTTAAGGCAAAAAGAGAATACCGGAGGCGCGGGGGGGTTTTATGCCGGGGTAAAATTCGCCTACAAGCTTGGGGCGGAGTGGTTCTGGCTGATGGACGATGACGTGGTGGTTTTGCCCGGGGCTTTGGAGAAGCTTTCAAAGTGGGAAAAGACGAGCCCTATGGTACAAGGCTCCCGCCTTAACAGCGATGGAACGCCTTTTTATTGGCAGTACCGCTTCATCGTCCCCCTGGCGGTCCCCAACCCATTTGCGGCAAAAGACTGCAGGCCCTTTAAATTCGCCAATACTTGCTGTTTTGAAGGAGTGCTGGTCAAAAGGAGCCTTGTAAGGCGTATAGGGTTTCCCGACCCCCGCTTTTTCATCTACTGGGACGACACGACTTACGGCTACTTGGCTTCGAAATTCTGCCGCCCCATCGTGGTTCCAGACCTTATTTTGCAGCGCACCCGCTCCATCAGCAACCTGAAGCTAAAAGGGAACAGGAGGCTGAATTCCACTTCCGACCTTAACCGTTACTACATAATGCGCAACCGCGGCTTTATGATGCGCTACCTCTCGCTTTTTGGAGATTTTGACCCACTGCTTTTCGGGTTAGGGACCTTCTTCACCTTCCTAAAGGAACTGGTGAGGGTTGCCGTTTTGGATCGCAGGTTAAAAGCCCTGCCCCCGCTTGCGAAGGGGTGGGTAGATTCCAGAAAAATTATGAAAAACGGATCCTGGAGACCGGCCAGGGAGGAACAAAAGGAAGATTTGGAAGAAAGGTAGGTTTGGCACCCAGGCTTTACCTTTACGGACTTTTAAGGAGGCTGGCTAAGCCTGTTTCTTTTCGATTTCCTCCCAGTTCTGAAGGTAGGCAAAGCCGTCGTTTTGGGACTCGGAAGTCAGTTCGACAGTTATAGGGAAAGTATTTTTTCCTGTAGTGTGGTACCGGTAGCTTCTCATCACCAGCATCCCTATAAGCGAATCCAACTGCTCGTTTGGCAATAAATAGTCCGCATGCTGCTTTAAAAGCTGATCGGAAATAGCCTTGAGCAGCCCTTCTATAGTGTGGTGGGCGTGGGCGATGGTTATTGTCGTTTTGGTCATTTCAACTCCCTAAGAGCGGCCCCTTCCCCCTTCCTTGCTCTTTCCAGGGGAAGGGCTTGATGGCGGAGGCAAAATGCCACCAAGGTAATAGTCTAGTTTTCCCACCTTATTTCTTTTGGGCGTCTTTATCTTTTGGGGCGATTAAGCCCCCCTCCTTTGAGGGATAGCAGGATTTTAGAAATTTTGCTGGCAAAGGAAGGAGGAAATCGGATCCGGCCCCCCTTACTGCTTTGGGGCTATGATGCCAGGCACAGGCTTGGGTTGCCTTTGCAGCTTCCCATCCTCAAACTTTGAATTTCCGATCTTCTTAGGACTGCCCGGACTTAGGAATAAAAGTTAGGGCCGTGAAGCTGGATATCGACGGCATCCTCCTCAGTTCTTACCTCATACATTTTTTCCGGGCGCCCGTAGACGTTTACATCTTGGTGGCCTGTGGAAAAAACGTTGTTTTCCAAGTAATCGCTTTGTCCGAATATGAACTTTTCTATATCGCAGGCGCGAGTGACGGAGCAGGCGCCCCCTTCTTTCATCAGATTTTCAATCCGCTTCAAGCGCCTCAGGCTCCCTATATTCTCCGTTTCGTCATCCGGCATTACGACAAACAGGTAGTCCCTGGCCCGGCTCACGGCCACATTGAGTATGTTCTGGTTGTCAACGTGGATGTTTCGGGGATTGGAGATGTTTGCAGGCGTATTGAATACGGCAAAGATGATGTCGCATTCGTCCCCTTGGAACTTATGCACAGTTCCGGACGTTACCTTTATTCCATCTGGAAGCTTTTCCCGGCTTAAAAGCCTGTCTATTATTTGGGCCTGGGCGTGGTAGGGGGAAATTATTCCGATTGTGACGGTCTGCCCCGGATTGCGCTGGGCAATTTCCATTGCAAGGAAACGGACGTATTCGACCGTCAGCAGGGCCGAATAAATCTGGTATGGGCTGCCTGAGAGCCTCTTTACCCTGTAAACGCTTTCATATTTCCTCACAGGATACTTAATGATGTTCAAAGCCCTAACGCCAAGATCCTCAAGCTGCAGGTTTTTTCTTTCTGAAGAGGCGCGGTAGTGCTCAAGCTTTCCGCCATACGAAAAATTGGAGAAGACATCGCCAACTTCCGGGACGGACCTGTACTGCCTGTTTAAGGTCTTAACGTCATAATCATGCGGGCTTGTAGAAGGGGCGTCAAAGGAATCCAGCTTTACAAGGCTGTAAATATTCTTGTCCTTCCATGCTTCCTGCGAGACTATAGGTTCAATTTGGAAAGGATCGCCTGCGATAATGAATTTCTTTGGCCTTTGCTTGTAAAGCAGGAAAGCAATGTCGGCGAGGGAGATCATGGAGGCCTCATCGACCACGATATAATCCCAATCTATTTCTTTTAGAGGTTGCGTTTTGCCCTTCCCAGGTATCAGATAGTCGTATGGGTACCTGGCGATCGTCGTGGCGGCTACGCATTTAGACATGCTCTGAACGTCTAAGGCTTTTTCCCGGAAAACTGGGCTTTTTTCTACCACATCATCTTCGGTCATTCCAATGCGGGCCAGCCACGCATTGTATGAGTCGTCTTCGCCCGAAATTTCCATTATCTTTCTTACCAGGACGTCTGCAGCCTTGTTGGTGGGAGTCAGCACGAGGACTTTGCAGGAATCCTCCCCTCCTTCCATCAGGGTTTTGAGATATTTGGCTAGATATGTAGTCTTGCCTGTTCCGGGAGGCCCCACAAGAAATTCAATGTTTTCGCAGAGGTTTTGCTGCATATCGAAGTCATCGGAGTAATCCAGCTTTTGAAATTCCCCATCCAGGCTTTCGAGCAGAAAATCGGGGTTTTTCACGTTAATAACGGCATGGGTGACCTTTGAAAAATCAATTCCTTTGAGCTGATCCTCATTCTTTGCCCTTACCCGAAGCGCGTTACCTTTTACGCTTACCACTTCGATTTCAGGGCTGCGCTTTTGGCCGTCTCGCATAAAGAGGCTCATCGGAATATTGGATTTGTCTTCTATGGATGTCGGAAGGTAGCGGTTGGGTTGGCTCAAAATGAAGCTGCGATCTGACTTGGGATCTCGCTTAATGCTGGAAAAGGTTATACTGATCTCCCTGCCATTGGCATTCTGTTCCTGCCCCTCTTTTTCCAAAGATAGAAGAGCTTTGAACCACCCAAAGGAGTATTTTGGCAGTTGAGAGACTTGGCCATACATTTCCTCGAGGCGCTCGCGCTCGTTTTCAAGCCTGCAAATCTCGTCCTGAATTTTCTGTTGTTTCTTTTCAATTGTCTCGGATACGGATTGTTGCGATAGCGCCCTATCATCCTCTCCCGTAAAATCCTGGGACTCAATTCCGCCAGAAGCGTTAAAAGATGATAGTTGGGATGGCTGCACAAGTTGATAAGTTTCAGAATTAGAATCTGTGCGAAGAATGGTAGGAGAGTTGCTTTTTGTCAAACCTTTCTCTGGCAAAATATCTCCTGAATAGGACTTATTAAAACTTTCTCTTACCCCACCTTCAACTTTTGGAGTTTCTTTCTCCAGCTCCTTTAGCTCCTTTTCTAGAGTTTCTTTATAAAGCTTCTTTGGATCCTTTCCATGTCCCTCTAATTTCTTCTCCATTTCTCTAATTTTTTGTTCTTCCGACTCTGGCTCCGACTCCTGCAAAGTTTTGAAGTCGAAAAAATTAGTAAGAAGTTTAGGATCGCAATTATCTATCTTTTCTGCGCTGCTAAGGGGGCCGTCTTCTATCATGAAATTCCATGCAATTTCTTTAAGTCGCTGTTGCACCTTGGAAGTATAGGACGTTTCGTGATCTCTACGTTTAAACCAATGGTATTCCCCTGCAGGGAAGGAATAACCGTAGTAAAACTTGTCTTCGTAATATTCCCCTCGGTACCAGTTTGAAGTACGCCAACATCCTTCACGCCTCCAGGATTCTCCTAGGAAGTCCTGTAGCCTATTCCATAAAAATCTTGTTTTCTCCCTACGGCTTTGATTCCATTGATCGTATTTTTCTTTTTCTTCAGCTTTAGCTTCTGCAGATGGAAATGGAAGGCACTCTGTGAGGCTCTCTGTAAAGTCCATAAAACCATCTATATCCGGCTCGATAAACTCATTGTAGCGAGTCCCCTCCAGGTATTTTATATCTTCCGGCCGCGCCTCTTCCTTGTATCTGATCGAAATCTTTGTCTTTATTCCTAGTTCATCCATGAATTTTTTTAAAGTGTGTTCTTTTTCTTCCCCTACTATCTTTTTATAGTCTTCACACAGTAAACGTGCATGGGGTGATGCTTGGAACCACTTTTTTAAATCCGGAGTAGGAAAATAAAGCTCACCTGCCTTCGCTAACTTGACTTCTCCGTCGAAATCGCGATAAGCCAGGAACTCACACTCTTTTAGTAGAGAAATAAGCCTTGTATCCTCGGGGTTATCACAATAATAGGCAAAAAATTTTTTGAAGTCTTCATAGGATCTTTTTATGTCGATGACATTATCGTCATTTTCATACAAGGAGATTTTTTTGCGGATGTAATCCCATGGTGATGGCTCTGCAAGCCCAATGCCATTTTTAAAGAAGTCTTTTAGTTCATCCTCATTCCAAAGGTCTGGAGAAAGCATGGCATATTCGCCTTCATCAATATCGGCAGATGGAAGGAATAAGTTGGGTTCTCCATTCCCTTTGAAGGCAGTCACTGCCCTACCATGGCCATCTAAAAAGATAGCCAAGTTTTTAGCCTTTTTCCGCCGGGAAACGCTGCTATCTATCCATTTATAAAACTGTGTCAACCATAGAATTGACTGAGCTTCAATAAATGAAGGAGTGATTTTATTCAGGATTTCAGATTCACTAGGATGTTTATGATCGGTAATCAAATCTATGAATGCCCTTCTCGCTTCATCATCTTCCTGTGCAATGCCATGAGCTTTTCGGCTAATGGAAGGGAATGCCCACTTAGACCCGTCATCATTGTAGAGTTGCGAAAGCTGCTCATCGGTAAATAGATCGGCTATTTTGTTTTCTTCAGCCCAATATGCTTTTGTGGAAGACGCATATCCTCCTTTTGCGGGGATTATATTTTTGTGCTTAAAAACCTCATCTGTAGCTACATAGAAAGGCTGCCATTCGCCGTAATGCTTTCTGTGGATTTTGCCATCCAAACTATACGTTCCCTTTATGGGAACAATATCGAGTATATTGTCGTCAACTAAATGGTTTTCTCTACCTTCCCCAATTTCCTTTAAAAGCACAATAGACTCCGCTGCCAAATCTGCCAGCAATTGCAACATTGTTTCGTTATGAGGTTCATCTTGCCTTATGCCCTCGCGGCTGTCAGTGAGCAGGAACGGGGCTTGAATTATGAAATGCAGCCCCGTCGCCTCCTTGGTTGGAAAGAAACAAAAGGCCGGCATATCAACAGGGCGGAGGCATGTTTTACCATCGTCTTTCTCCCCCAAAAAGAATCCCACAGAATACTTCATTCCCTTTTCAGCGCTTCGCGTGAAGAGCCAAAGCTTGTCTTTGCTTTTAGTATCGCCATGCTCATTTGTGCAGCAGATTAACTCTGCTGTAATATCTTCGAATTGTTGGCTCTCTTCTACTTTTTTTTGGTAATAACCCTCTATTGCGCCTACCTTGTACTGTATTTCTTTTAAATGATTCAGAAAAAGTAATGGATATGATAAATTTTGAAGTCTAGAGGAGATGGCTTTATGGCAGGCCTCGGGGTTTTTATCCGGTTTGTCAAAGGGGAGCTCAAAAAGCGTTTCGTCAACATCCCTTCCAATAAAATCTTCCCCTAACTGACGAGGAATCATTCTCCTTTCAAGGAAAAATTTATAATTTTTATCGTAAATATAGGGAGTTTCAGTACAGTAATACACTGATTTAAATCCAATCCCAAATTTTCCTATCTTATTTTGGATATTTTCTTTAGTTGACCCTCCAAAAGCTGTAATTGCGTTTACATCTGCCAGTGAAAAAGGGTTGCCATTATGAGCAAATACAAGGCGCAGTGGATCAAGATTAAATCTAGCCTGACTTGCTCCACAGTCATCAGCGTTCTGAAGTAGTTCATAGATAAAATGTGCCCAGTCGGAGTATTTGTAAATTGCTCCATTTATTAAGTTTTTTACACTAGGGTGATCATCTAGCCAATTTGCCTCGCTTTCCCTGAGCTGCGAAAGCGCT
>JAFYJT010000055.1 GCA_017537945.1 Aeriscardovia sp. | reverse complement strand
TTGCAGCTGACCATATATTTGGCCCTGGCGTACTTGGCCTGCATATTTAAAACGGCGCCCACTATGAGGCTGGAAAAGGCGCAGAGGATGAAAAAGCCCCCGCCTATAAGGGAAAAAGCCCTCCCGCAGGCGCCAAGATGCCCGAAAAGGGCGGCGGCATAAATCAGAAGGGCGAGCCCGGCGGAGAAAAAAACTGAAAAGAGGAGTCCGAAAAACACGAGGGGGCGGAAGCGGGCCACCATGAGGTAAAAGGACTTTACGACTCCCAAACCGTCCGAAATCGGCTTCATCTTGGAAAAGGAGCCCGTGGGCCTTTCGCGGAAGTTTACCGGCACTTCCACTACCCTGCACTTCCTGTCCAAAGCGTGCATGGTCATTTCGGTTTCAAGTTCAAAACCCGAATAAAGCACAGGGTAGGTCTTTACAAAAGTAAAACTCATGGCCCTGTAGCCGGTAAGCACGTCATGGATGTGGGCGTGGAAAAGGAGGTTGATCCACCATTTGGCCATCTCGTTTCCGATGCTCCTCGAAAAACGCTTGTTTTCGGAAAAATAGGTGGCCGAGAGCCTGTCTCCGACCACCATGTCGTAGCCCTCTCTAAGAACCTTGTCCACCATTAGCCTGGCCGCGTCAGCCGGATAAGTGTCGTCTCCGTCGACCATGAGGTACACGTCGGCGTCGATATCCCGAAACATGCTGCGCACTACGTTCCCCTTGCCCCGCATGGGTTCTTTGCACACCACCGCCCCCGCCGCCTTGGCCTCTTGGGAAGTGTTGTCGGTGGAGTTGTTGTCGTAAACGTACACCGTTGCCTCAGGGAGGGCCTCTTTAAAGTCCCTCACGACTTTTCCTATGGTTTGCCCCTCGTTGTAGCAGGGGATCAGAACCGCTATCTCGGGCTTCATTTGCGACTCCAATCAGCTGAGGAAGAGGAACCAGCTTTTGACGGCGAAGTAGTGCTTGGGGCAGCCGGTGAGGAGGGATCCGTACCTCCCTATGGTGAAGGCCTCGAAAAATTCAAGGATAAGGCAAAGGCATACGATCGTCACCGCCGACAGGATCAGCAGCTTGTATGAAGGGCCTATGCGTTTTCCAGGCGTAGGGAAGAGTGAAAAGTAGCAGCAGATTGCGGCCAAAGTGAAAGACACCGCAAAATCGCTTATATAGCGCTGGGAAATCCCCCCCAAGTACGAATCCATGCACATCACGAGGAAGCCGCACGTAAGCGCCGTCCAGACAAAGCCCATAACCGATCCCGTGGCGCTTGCGCCTCTGAATATTCCCCCGCTCATTTCTCCTGCAAGTTCAACCCGCCTCCCCCTTGAAAAGATCCAAGGTATGGCGAAGAGGATGAGGGCAAAGGGCGCTATGAAGGCGAAATAGCCGCCTTCATAAGGCTCTATCGGGTAAAAGAGCAGGGTAGGCGTGTTGGTAAGGCCCACGAATGGGAAAGAAGTGGTAAGGTTCATGGGCTGGAAAAGGTAGTAGAAGAGCCCCTTAGCGGCCGAAATATGCGTGAAAGCCGGATGCGTGGCGTCAAATCCGGTCAATTGGTAGGTATTGCCGAAATTGAAGGGAGAACCGAACCTGATGTGGTTGTAGACGAAAAGCGGGATGAATACCAGGAAGAAGGGGATAAAAGCCATGACTGTGGCAAAGATGCTGGACTTTGTAAAAAGCATCCTCTCTTTAAAGATAGCCGTCCAAAAGATTGGAATCGCCAGGAAGCAGAGGAAGATGTACTGGGGCCTGCACCCGAGGTTGCAGGCCATAAACAGGGAGCCGAAGAAGATCCACCAAGCCGACACCCTTTTCCTCCCGTCCTTTTTCTGCCTGATTGATTCGAACCAGCACCAGAGACCGAGCATGGAGAACATGTAGCTGGAAGACTCGGGGACCGAGTAGAAGGAGGCCGTGAACACGTGGTAGAGGAGGGCGCTGCCTATCCCCAGCATCCAGGAGGCGAGGAGCACGGCTCCGAAGGAAATGTTGGGGAACCAGATCTTGCACATCCTTATCAAAAGCAGCGTGGCAAAGGCTGCGGCTATGAGGACCGCTATAAGGATGGCCCAGCAGCTTTCCATTTCCTTTCCGCCCGTAAGGATTTCAAACGGCATGAAAAAGACGATAGCCGGAATCACGCCGAAGTAGCAGTAGTACTTCCCATGGTAAAAAGCGTGATCCCAAAAGACCTTCATCCCGGGGTTTTGCTGGATGACGTGCCACCTGGCGAGGGGGTCATAGGGGTTTTTCATGGCTTTCAGGGGCGCAGGCACCGAAAGATCCAGCCAGGCGTGCCCGTGCAAAAGGGAGTTGGCAAGGTTCCCGTACTGGTTAAAGGAAGTGTAGGAACCCCAGTAAGCCCTTCCGATGCCATTCCAAATGCTCCAGCTGTCCGACATGTAGAAGATGAGGACGTAGAAGAGCATTATAAAGAGCGTGCTGACGCAAAAAGTCCATATTTCAAACGCCCCCCAGTCTCCAAGCTTCCAACGCCACAAGGGGCTGTTTGGGCCTAGGAACACCGCAAAAAGGCCCAGGAGCAACATGAGGGCGAAGCGGAGGAGGCTGAAGTGGAACCCGATATGGGGGTTCACGGTTACAGAAGTAAAGGGCAAAGTGAGGCCGGAAGCCATGTTGAACTTGATCTGAATTTCATGGCTCCTTCCTCCGGCATTAATGTAGCGGCTCCCGTAAAGCCCGGTAGACACGTTGTTCCCCTGCGCGTTATTGTCCCCGTAGGGGGTGATGCCGTCCTTAAAGAACACGTAGAGGGTGTAATTGTAGGTCGTCCACTTGGGAGCGGAAGAAGACTGGTTTAGGTGTATGTACTTTATAGGCCGGTTGCCCGGATTGGTTATGGTAAGGGTGGGATCTGCCGCCGTAGTTGCCCATCCGCCGGCTACCGGAGTCGCATTGGTAAGGTTCGAAGTGGAAAAATCGATAGTGTGCGCCTGGGTGGTCCTGCTGCCCCAGAAGGGAATGTTAAAAATAAAAATCTCCACGAAGAGCGCTATTGCCAAAGAAAGGATGGCGACTTTCCAGCGCCTTCTTACAAACATCTTGAAACTTGACAATTCCCTGGGGGAAAGGCTTCCAGTCCCCCCCGAGGGGAGAACCCGCATGTCACCCGCGTGACTTCGGGCGTATCGTCCCGTCGCGGACTCCTTCGGCCTCCGGCTCCTGATTTGCCTCAATTCGAGAATGCGGCTGCTTGACTCCATAGTCGTCCCATCAATTCATAAGGGGGAACCATGAGGCAACCCGGAAAGCGCGTTGCAGGCTTTTAGCGGCGCCCTTCAAGATCGCACAGCCCCAAAAATTCCCATATGCAGGTCGCAGTTAATAAAAACTACTAACAATATTTTAAGAAGCACGATCAACCCCCGCCTCCACTTTTTGAAATTAGCCTGCAAGAAGCGGGGAGGGCGCGGCCGGGAAAGTGCAAAAGCCTGTCAGGCTCCAAGGGAAATTGTGGGGCTTGCGATCTTTAGAAGCTGCAAATTTGGAGCGGTTTCTCTCATAGGCTTTTCTAAAAATACCTTTTTCCTAGATACCCCTCTGGACTTTTCTTTTAGAGACTCCAGGGACTTGTCGCGCAGGAAAACAGCCCTGCAGGGGCGCAGATGCTGCTCCTTGCAAAATTTCCCTGAATCGCAATGGGAAAGCGGCAGCCTTAAAGTCGGGATCAGTCCAAGATTACAGGCTTGATAGCAAATTTTGATTGCGTCCAGCGATCGAAAACCGGGCGGCGTAAAGTAAGCAGGGCTTAAAAAGCTTTGTAGGGGGGAGGCTTAATTCCTTTTTGGCCTTGCCGCATAAAATTCATCTAACTGGGACTTCCCTTAAAACGGTGCCAATCCGAGGCGGGGCAGCGCAGAAGGCAGGCAAAGAAAAAGGAAGGGCAAGCAACTTTACGGCAGGTGGGATTTTGGGTCAATTAATTGTTTGTCCTCTGCAACTCCCTTTTTGTTGGTCCCCGTCTTCCCTCTATCTTTGATCTGCAGGGCAACTCCGTTTATTGCCAAAGCGCCAAAAGCAAATCCTAGAAAAAAGTTGCATGCCGCATTGAATTTTCCTTGAAGAACCTGCAGGGGAACTAATGCGACACATTTCCGGAAGCTTCAGTATTTGCCTCCAAATTGGTTTTGCCTGTGTAGGTCGCTTCTTGCGTCTTGTCCTCCCGTAAAAAGCCCCATCCCCCCGGTAACGAAAAGAAGGCGTCGCATTTTCAGGCGCGTGGCCCTCGCCTTGGCAGGGAAGATAAATCGGAACCTAAAATGCCCCCTTATGGGAGGGGGATGTGAAATGAACCTCGAAGATAGAGGCAGCCAGGAGCGGCGGCAGGGCGGAAAGTAGGCGACAGGATCCCTCCGCCCTGGCCGTCAATTTCCAATTTCATTGAGAGTCGTACCTACGGCTACCGGTTCTTTCCTGGTGGGCCTTAAATTATTCAACCACCTATGGACGTGCACCTGCATGGGGATGACGGTAAGAAACGTGCACACGTCTGCAATGGGCTGGCAAATTTCGACCCCGCCGTACCCGAAAAAGTGGGGAAGGATGAAGAGGAACGGAATCAAGTAGAGGCCATGCCTCAGGAGGGGCACTACGCTCGAAAGCACATTTTTTCCCAGGGTCTGGCAATTCATATTGAACATTGCGATTAGGGTAGTAAGCGGCAGGGTAGCCGACAAGAACCTGAGATAACTGGCGCCTTTTGATACGACTGCCGGATTCTTTTGGAAGAGGGAGGCGATCTGGGGGGCCAGGGCAATGGAAATAACGCTGGCGGCCAGTAAGAATATTGCGCAGGAAGCGATACTGGTTTTAAAGGCTTTTTTGATTCTCGCGTATTTGCCTGCACCGAAGGCGTACCCGCAAATGGGCTGGTACCCCTGCCCTATCCCGCCCCTCACCGAGGCGAAAAGGGTAACGACGCGGTTTGCCACCGTGACGCCTGCCAGGGCCGCAGTCCCAAAGGGGCTGCAAACCAAATCTACAAGGTTCAGGCTTATAGCCCTCATGCCGTTGCGAAGCAAGCTTGGAAGGCCGGTGAATAAAAGGCTTTTAAAGATGCGGGCTTGGAAATATTTCTTTCTGAATCCTATTCTCGCTTCGCTTTTGATTCTAAAGAAAATTAAAAGAACGATAAAGGAAACCACTTGGCAAAGGGCTGTGCAAATGCCTGCGCCCAGTATGCCGAGACCCATTTTAAAAATAAACAGGGGCTCGAAGGCGATATTTAAAACCAATCCTGAGCATAAGCCCGCCATGGCCATATTCGCGTGCCCTTGGAATCTTAGAAGGGGGTTTAAAACATAATTGGCCCCATTTATGGGGCTGGCTATCAGAATGGGAACGAGGTATAAAGCGGCCAAGGGGAGGGCGGAAGGGGTAGAGCCCAAAAGCCTCAGGAGGGGGCGAATTGCGCATAGGCACGCTATGGCCAGAAGAATTGAGAATGCAACGGAAGACCAAAAGCCCTGAAAAGCGTAGGCGCTCGCTTCTTCTTTCTCTTTTTTTCCAAGGCATACCGACACTTTATTCGCCGCCCCTATGCCAAAGAGGAGGGAAAAGGATTTGAAAATAATCGTCAAGGGCATCACAGCCCCGCTGGCAGCCAATGCGGATACGCTTAAATGCCCAAGATAAAGGGCGTCTACAAGGCTGTAAATTACGGTGACAAGATTGCTTACTATGGCTGGCAGTGCCATTTCAGACAGAAGCCTGCCCACCGGCGAAGACACCATATGTGCATATGGGCGGTCTTGCATGATCGTCGATCCTATCTACATCGTCCAGAAAAAGGCGATGTATTTATCATACCAGGATCAAATTTAAGCCTCCGGCAAACCCTCTTATACTTATACCCCGGAAGCATCCACGGAAGGAAGGGCCACAATCCCAAAGATAGACAGGCATACGCACGAAAGCCCGGACATTATATAGGCCGCGTAAGTGTAGTTGGGGTTGGTGAGGGAAGTTGAGAAAAGGACGATACTTATCAGCAGGCCTGCCACAAGGGTCAGAATCGGAAAATACGAGGCCAAAAAGTCGATATCCGGTATGTTTCTCCAGCTGCCTATAACCCTGTGCGCCTTTCCGCATACAGCCAGGCATACAAGCCCCAAGCCAATCATTCCGAACCCGGGCGGGATAAAGCTCCCTCCTTTGATGGCCGCAACGCATATGCCCCAGACTATGTTGACCACTCCTGTGCAGACGATGTAAATGGAATAGCGCCACCTGAAGCGCGTGAGGAAAATGTTATTTGCCTGCTTGGAGAGGATGTGCACCAAAAACACCAGGGCAAGGCATACAAAGGACTGGGCCATAAGGGCATCGCCGCCTATTTGCTGTGCCGGCGAAGAACTGCATAAGGACACAATGGCATAAACAAAGCCCACTATGGCGAAGAAGGAGGGTATGGAGGTAAGGCTCCATATTTCTATGTAGGCGTACTTGCTTCCCTTTCCCTCCTCCGCTTTCTGCGCCTCTTTATTCGTGGAGGGCTGTTTTACAAACAGGTGGATCCAATCTATCAAGGTCATGGAAATGGTTGAAATGCAGATTGCAATCATCCCTACTCCGAAAACCAAGTGTCCTGAGACTACCCCCAGGGCGGAAGAACTGAATCTCGCTAAGATAGTTATTCCCCATATCGTTACCGCCCATCCGGCGGCGTATCCCAGCATGGGGAAGGGCCAAATGGGGCTAACCCCTTCTTCGGGGCGCATGCTGCTCGCCACCACGGTATAAAGGGCAAAAGTGACAGAGCTCAGGGCAATCATAAACTTTCCGGGAAGCACGCTCGCGCGTCCAAAGAGGAGGTAGAACCCAAATCCCAGCGTGAAAGCCGTCATTGACAGGGTAATCAGCCTTAGAAGAAAGCTATAGGGCTTATGCCTGTAGTCCTTGAACAATTTACTCTCCTAACCACCTTTTGCGGCCTATCCGCTGTAAACGACTTCCGGAAAGGAGCAGGCGCAAAAATCCCAGAAATAGCGCCAGAAAACCGGATTATGTATTTATTATCTATCTATAAGCTAACTCTTTTCTGGTATCGTTTGCAAATTTAAAACAGAGCGTCCCCGCCTCTAGGCCGGCTCCGCTAATTGAGAGGGGCGCCGAGAAAAGGAAAAGGGGAGGGCTAAAAATGAATGGGTCGTTAATAAAAAATCACAAGGGGAAAAGGAAGTCTTCTTCCCTACGCATGCTTATGCGCAAGAACGGGAAGGGAACGGCATCTTCAGAGGCGTAAATATCAAAGGGAGTTATTCACGGCCGAAAGCCTGAAAAGCTGGGAGGAGGAGCCGGAAGGGGTCTGCACCACGGCATTGCCGTCCTCAATCCCAATGCAGATGTTCCCAAGCTCTGGCTGGAGGACGTAGGCGTTGTTGACCTTCCTTAT
>JAFYJT010000054.1 GCA_017537945.1 Aeriscardovia sp. | reverse complement strand
TCTTTTCCAATGTTTCTGCCGAAGTGGACTTCCCTTCGGCCCTGATTGCAAATTCCCCGTAAAGGACGGCGGAAACCTGCTTGGGGCTGTTTAAGTTGACTTTTTCGTGGCCGAAGCCCAGGGCTTCCTGGGCGAGGGAGGAAGCCAGGAAGCACTGGGAGTCGAAAAATCCCTTAAGTTCCTCCAGCTTTGCCTTGTCTACAAGCACGCCCCGTTTTTCCATTTCGTACAGGATCCTTGCCACGGGAATTTCGATCTCTTTAAGAAGCTTTTCCTCCCCCCGCTCTTCGAGGGTCCTTTCCATTTCCCCTTTCAGCCCAAGGCCCAAAGAAAGCTTTTCCTCCCCCCCTTTTTCCATTGCGGGCGACAAGGCTTCTTTGGGCCTGTCCGGGTTTATAAGGTAGCTGGCCAAAGAAAGGTCGAAAGAGGGGAGGCCCAGGAAAGAGGAAGAATCCTCCATGGCTTTTTTATAGTCGAAGGCGGTCCACCCCTCCCCCTCCCTGGCGCCTTCCGGCACCTGGTTTTCCGCCGCCTCCACTTGCCCGTCTTTTAGAGCCAGGAAGCGAAAGCCTTCCGGGGATTTTTCCGTAAAGTAGGCCTTGCCTTCGGCTTTAACGCCTTCAAAAAGCCCCGGGAGCGGCGCCAAAAAGCTATACCCGAAGCTCTCCCCTATTTTTCTTATATTCCTCTCGCTAAATGACAAGGACTGCATAAAGGGGGCAAAGTCCTCTGAAAGCGAAGAGGGGTGCATATCGCAAATCGGGACGGGGAAGGACAGATCGCAGACAAGCTCATTAATGCGCCTGTTGAGGAGCACCTGCTCCCTGTCCTTCCTGAGCTCTTCCCCTTTGACGCCTTTTATGGATCCCGCTTCCTCCAAAAGTTTTTTTAAGGACCCGAACTCCAAAAGCCACTTTGCCGCAATCTTGTCCCCTACGCCTTTGACGCCTGGAATGTTGTCCGCCCCTTCGCCCCTTAGGGCCGCCAAGTCCGGGTAGAGCGAAGGGGGGACCGAGTAGGCCTCCTCGATGGAGGCGGGGGTCTTTAGGGAAAAATCTTTGAAGTGCCTGCCCGGGAACACCACAGACACTTTTTCGTCTATCAGCTGGAATACGTCCTTGTCGCCGGAAACTATCAGGACTTTAAGGCCTTTTTCTTCGCCCTTCCGGGTTAAAGAAGCTATGATGTCGTCCCCCTCGAAGCCGTCCTTTACGAACCACTTGACGTCTAAAAGGCCCAGGGCGGATTTTACGATTTCGAGCTGCTTTGCAAGGCTCTCCGGGGTTTTGGGCCTTTGGGCCTTATAGCGCTCCAAAAGCCTGTTTCTAAAACTTCCCCCCGCGGTGTCGAAAGCTACGGCGATGTAATAGGGGCTATAAGCCTTTACCACTTCGCAGAGCATTGTAAAAAAGCCGAAGACCGCATTTGTGGGAACCGATCCCGAACTGAATTTTGATTCGTCTAAGGCGTAGAAAGCCCTGAAAAGGAGGGAGTGCCCGTCAACCACGAGGAAAGTGTCGTTGTCTTTCACGTAAATTAGATTAAGCGCCCTTTTCGACACTACCCGAGCTTTAAGATTACGGCTTCCGCCACTTCGGCCATGCTAAGCCTCTTGTCCATGCTGTTTTTCTGTATCCACCTAAAGGCTTCGGGTTCGGAAAAATTCATACTTTCCATCAAAAGCCCCTTGGCCCTGTCTACCTTTTTGCGCACTTCCACCCTCGCCCTGATGTCCGTTATTTGGACTTCGAGCGCGTTTAACTGTTCAAACCTGGAGATTGCGATCTCTATGGCCGGCAGGAGCTGCTCCGGCTCGAAAGGCTTTACGATGTAGGCTCCGGCCCCCGATTCTATCGCTTCTGCCACAAGGGGCTGCTGGGAGTAGGCGGTAAGGATCACCACGGGGGCTATCTTTTCGGCCGAGAGGATTTTTGTCGCGCTGATCCCGTCGCCGCCCGGCATCTTCACGTCCATCAGGACCACGTCGGGCTTTTCCTTGCGGGCAACTTCTACGGCTTCCCTGCCGTTGGTCACTTGCCCCACTACCGCTTGCCCGAATGTTTTGAGCGACTGGACGATGTCCAGCCTAATCAAAGGCTCGTCTTCCGCGACTAAGACGCGCCTGGGCGCGCCGCTCCCACTGTTTGCCATAAGCGCCTGCGATTCGTACCCTGAGTGGGACTCGAACCCACACTGTACAGATTTTGAGGCTGTTTCCTCTACCAATTGGGATACCAGGGCATCCTAGGCAATTATAGCTTAGGAAAGGACGTGGTCAAAAATCGCGCCCGATCCGGCAGAACTTGGATCCCCCTCGTTTTCTATCGTCTCTATAAGCACCCTGTCTCCCTTCGAAAGGCCGCACAGGCTTTTTAGCTTTTCGTCAATCTTTAAAAAGACGTCCCTGGAGGGGATGAGGAGCTCCGGATCCAAAATGGCGAAAGTGCCCCAATAAAGGGAGAGCTGGTAGTAGGTCTCCTTTTTGGGGGTAAAAGCGTAGATTGGGATGGAGGGCCTGAATTTGGCAATGGCCGCTGCGGGATCGCAGGAACCTGAGATTACCACTATTGCTTTAGCTCCGCGGGCGTAAGCGGCCGGCAGGGCCGCGTTGGAAAGGACTTCCTGCCCGTCCCATTCCCTGGGCTCTACGGGGGGGATGTAGGACCTTCCCTGCTCGGAGGCGTATTCCGAAATCTTAGCCATGGTTTCCACCACGCGCCCCGGATCAGCACCCATGGCTGTTTCGTTGCTGGTCATGGTAGCGTCACACCCGTCCAGTATCGCATTTGCGCAGTCGGAGGCTTCGGCCCTGGTCGGGAAGGGGTTTTTAATCATAGAGCTTAGCATTTCGGTAGCCATTATTACCGGCCTGGCATAGTAGCGGCTCATGCCTATGAGCTTCTTGTTTATAATGGGCACCTGCCAGAAGGGGAGTTCTACCGCCAAATCCCCCCGGGCGCACATGATTCCCTGGGAGGCTTTTATTATTTCCTCCATATTCTCGATTGCCCCGGGCTTTTCCATTTTTATTATTATGGGCAGGATGCGCTTTTTAGCCGCCATGATTTTCTTTGCGGGGCTTATGTCGGCCTCATTTCTTACAAAGCTTAGGGCGATCATATCCACGCCGTGGTCAAGGGCCCAGTTGAGGTCTTCTTCGTCTTTTTCCGTGAGGGCGGGGGAAGAAATTTCCACGCCAGGGAGGTTTATCCCCTTATGGCTCGAAAGCGGCCCGGCAACGCTGACGCGGGTAAGGATCCTGTTTCCTTCTTTTCCTTTGACTTCCAGCTTCACCAGGCCGTCGTTTAAAAGCAGGCTGTCGCCCGGCTTTACGTCCTCAACCAGACCTTTGTACGTGCAGCTGACCCCTTCCCTGCTTCCAACAATTTCCTCCGAGGTGATGAAGAAATCCTGCCCTTCATCCAGATAGACTTCGTCT